>CAVGKO010000221.1:0-2735 GCA_963629885.1 Anaerobutyricum sp. | reverse complement strand
AGGTTGTGTCGTGCTGAATCATGATGGTCTTACCCATGGCGGTGTGGATGATGGTTGTATTCATATCACCCAGTGCATAACGCTCGGAGAGGGTAATGCGGGCATCGTCCTTGAGGTTCTCTTTTGCCCAAAGAGAAAGCCCATACTGGTTTGTGGATACTGAAGAAAGATATTCCATACGGTCTCCTTGGTTGATACCCAAAATCTGAGCAATCGGGCCCAATCCGTGTGTCGGGTAAGGATTACCGGTATGATTCTTACTGTAGTTCAAGCGCCAGAAATTGTAGTAGCCGGTGAACTTTTCGCGTCTTAAGTCGTGGATGTAGGCACCCTCGGTGTGGATGATTTCACCCAGGAGGCCTTGGCGAGCCATATTGAGGGTTGCCAGCTCGAAGAAGTCGTAGCAGCAGTTCTCAAGCATCATGCAGTGGAGCTGCTTCTCTTCTGCCTTGTTGACAAGAGCCCAGCAGTCTTTCACCGTCAGAGCGGCAGGCACCTCCATCACGGCATGTTTCCCATGGTCGAGGGCATAGAGTGCGATGGGCACGTGGAGCACCCAAGGAGTGGCATTGTATACCAAGTCGATGTCGTCGCGTTCGCACAACTTCTTCCAGTCTTCTTCGCCGGTGTAGGTGATGGCTTCCTTACGTCCGTGCTCTTTGAGGACTTTCTGGCAGCTGTCGATACGTTCTTTGTTCACGTCGCAGAGGGCAACGATTTCCGTGCCTTCTATTTGAGAGAGGCGGCTTACGGCGCCGGAACCTCTACCGAGGCCGATTATACCGATACGAACTGTGCTGAGGGGTTTGCAACGCAGACCCAAAACGCATTTCCCTTTTGATGGTGGACATACTTCATCTTCGGGGGCAAGGAGGGCGGGTGCCGGTGCTTGCGCGGGGGCAGATGCACTAAGGTCTTTGCCTACTACTACGGCGGCACTTCCGGCCAACGACCTTCTCAGGAATTGTCTTCTGTTGATACTCATGATAAATAGATTTATATGTTTCTAAGAGCCGACAAGGTACGCATTAATCGCAACATACGCCATCCCTTAGGCGTTGTTTTTGCAGCGAGGGGGTGCTGCGGGGGCATAAGGATAGCTTTTGTTGATAAGTGGATAAAAACAATTTATCCCATAAATGAGTGCTTACCGGGGAGGACCGATTACTTTTGTCGCAAGTAAAAGAAAGCGATTTAATACAAATAGTAGTAACCAAAAAAAAGATTTACGGAGATGAAAAAGAAATGGATTTGCACAGTATGCGGATATGTGCACGAAGGAGACGAAGCCCCTGAATTCTGCCCACAATGTAAACAACCCAAGAGCAAGTTCAAGGAGTTGGTGGAGACGGAAGGTGCTCTGCAGTTTGTTGACGAGCACGTGATAGGCGTGGCAAAAGGTGTTGACCCGGAGATTCTGGAGGGTTTGAGAGCCCACTTTACGGGCGAATGCACAGAGGTGGGGATGTATCTTGCTATGAGCCGTCAGGCCGACCGCGAGGGCTATCCCGAGGTGGCAGAGGCGTTCAAACGCTATGCTTGGGAAGAGGCCGAGCATGCTGCCAAGTTTGCCGAACTGCTTGGTGAGGTTGTTTGGGACACGAAGACGAACCTGAAGAAACGCATGGAGGCTGAGGCTGGTGCCTGCGAAGACAAGAAACGCATCGCCACGCTTGCCAAGCAGCACGATTTGGATGCCATCCACGACACCGTGCACGAAATGTGTAAAGACGAAGCCCGCCACGGCAAAGGCTTCGAAGGTCTCTACAACCGCTATTTCAAGTAAGCATCCTTTATCTTTCAAAACACCAAAAATGCGAGATAAATGTACTTTATCTCGCATTTTTCATGAGATAAAGTACATTTATCTCACATATTTCCTCTTTTTTTCGGATAAAAGGGACCATCTTTGCAGAGTGTAATATGAGTTGGCTATGAAACAAACTATCATTGGTAGAGAACTTGAGCAGGCGGAGTTGGCCAGGTGTATGAAATCGAACCGTTCAGAGTTCGTTATCGTATATGGCAGGCGGCGTGTAGGCAAGACTTTTCTTGTGGACAATTTTTTCGACGGCATGTTTGACTTTACTTTTGTCGGAGGGCATAATCTGACGAAAGCTAAACAACTGCGCTCTTTTGCCAAAGCTCTGAAAAAATCTGCAGACATGACGCATCAGCCTATCCTTTCTGATTGGACTGATGCTTTTGATGCTTTGGAAGATTATTTGGAAAATCTTCCTGAAGACCGGAAAAAAGTGATATTCATCGACGAAATGCCTTGGATTGATACTCCAAAATCAGAATTCGTGGAAGCTTTGGAAGGTTTTTGGAATGGATGGGGTGCACGAAGAAATGACATTGTGTTTATTGCGAGTGGTTCGGCTTCTTCTTGGATGATGGATAAACTGGTGGAAAATCCGGGTGGCCTTCATGCCCGTATCACTTGCAATATCTATGTGCGGCCATTTACTCTTAAGGAGACAAAAGAATATCTTTTAAGCCGGGACATAAGAGTGGATGAATATCAAGTGACGCAATTATATATGATTTTGGGAGGTATTCCTTTCTATTTGAGTCTTCTTAACCCGGCAGAAAGTATCTTGGCAAACATTGATAGGCTCTTTTTCAGAAAGAACGGTGAACTGAAAACCGAATTCGATGAGCTATACAATGCCATCTTCAGTAAGTCTGAGAAATATCTGGAAGTCGTGGAGTTGCTGAACAAGAACAGGGAG
>CAVGKO010000220.1:0-2737 GCA_963629885.1 Anaerobutyricum sp. | reverse complement strand
CCGCTATCAGGGCTTACTCGGGACTTTCACCCGTTAGACAATACTCATGCCGAGCGTACAAAGAAAAAGCCCGTTCGAACAATACAATCCGAACGGGCCACCTCTATTATTCTATCAAGTTAGATGGAAGATACACGCAGTATGTTCAACAAGTCGCGGTTGATAGGCTTGTCGTTCTTGATGGCCCTCGAGAAGGGGACATACACAATCTCGTCGTTCTGTATACCCATCATCACGTTACGCTGGTCGTCGAGCAAGGCATCCACCGCACTTATACCCATGCGAGTTGCCAAGATACGGTCTTGCGCCGTTGGAGAGCCGCCTCGCTGCAAGTGTCCAAGGATAGACACGCGCACGTCAAACTGAGGATATTCCTTCTTCACACGCTCGGCAACACCCATGGCCCCACCGGTCACTTCGCTTTCTGCCACCAACACGATACTACTGTTCTTCGACTTACGGAAGCCCTTCTCTATCATCTCGGCCAACTGGTCCTTCTCCATGGATATTTCCGGAATGATGGCAGCCTCAGCACCTGAAGCTATCGCGCCATTCAGCGCCAAGAAGCCGGCGTCGCGCCCCATCACCTCGATAAAGAACAGACGGTCGTGGGAGGTCGCCGTGTCGCGTATCTTGTCCACACACTCCATAATGGTGTTCAAAGCCGTATCGTAGCCGATTGTTATATCAGTGCCGAAAAGGTCGTTGTCGATGGTTCCCGGAAGCCCCACGATAGGATAGTCGAACTCTTGCGCAAAGATTCGTGCGCCGGTCAACGTACCGTCACCGCCGATAGCCACCAAGGCATCTATCCCCTCCTCCATCAACTTATCGTAGGCTTGCTTGCGGCCCTCGGGGGTCTTGAACTCCATGCAGCGCGCCGTCTTTAGTATGGTACCGCCCCGCTGGATAATATTACTCACATTTTGTGTCTTAAACTCTTCAATTTCGCCGGTAATCAGCCCTCTGTATCCACGGAAAATACCCTTCACTCTCATTCCGTTGTAGATAGCACTACGCGTCACCGCACGGATGGCAGCGTTCATCCCGGGGGCATCCCCTCCGGAAGTCAGTATACCAATACATTTAATCGTAGACATATCGTCCTCTTTTTTAAATTATTCGCAGCAAAAGTAGCAATTATTCGTCAACAAGATTTCTTTTCCTCCAATCTTCTGAAATCTTAACTTGAGGTAAGATTTATGTAACATCCCCTCTCCCACGATGTGAGGATGCCCTCAGTCGGAGGGCTTCTTAGAAATCCTTAGGCGTTAAGGTCACGGATACGGGCAGCCACCTTTTCCATCAACCATTTGGGCGTGGATGTGGCTCCACAGACCCCTACGCTGCGGACGCCGGAGGGCAGTGGATGGGTTATCTCTCCTTCCTCGGAGATGAAAACAGTGTTGGGATTCGCCTTCCTACACTCTTCAAACAACATCTTGCCGTTGGAGCTCTTCTTGCCGGCCACGAAATATATCCAATCGTGGGCAGAGGCAAAGGCCTTTATGTTGGGTAGACGGTTGGCCACCTGGCGGCAAATCGTGTCGTGATACTCAAAGCATGCACCCTCTGCCTTCCTCTTCTGTATCTCATCCACAATTCCTCGAAACCCGTCGAGCGACATTGTGGTCTGCGAGAAGAGATAGATGTCGCGACTGAAATCAAGGCGGCTGAGGTCCTCGGCCTTCTCTATCACGATGGCAGTGCCCTCCGTCTGACCCACCAAGCCATTCACCTCGGCATGGCCCTTCTTACCATATATAACCAACTGCGAGTGCTGTTCGCGAGTCTCGCTATAACATTTATGTATCTTCTTCTGCAGCCGTAGCACCACCGGGCAGGTAGCGTCGACAATCGTTATGCCATTTCTTTGGGCTATCTCGTAGGTGGAGGGCGGCTCGCCGTGCGCACGCAGCAATACCTTCTCACCCTTTAGGGCAGAAAACTCCTCATGGTCGATGGTGCGTAGTCCCTGTCGTTGGAGGCGTTCCACCTCCAGGCTGTTGTGCACAATGTCCCCAAGGCAATACAGTGTGTCAGTGTTGCCAAGTTCGCGTTCGGCACTCTCGATGGCCGTAACCACCCCGAAGCAGAACCCCGAGCCTTTGTCTATCTCTACCTCAATCATTCCGTAGCTGCCCTATGATATTGTTCGAGAAGCCAAGCCTTCTGCTCGGCTATGGTCATATGCGAGTTGTCAAGCTCTATGGCGTCGTCAGCCCGGCGCAACGGACTCTCCTTGCGGGTAGTGTCGAGGTGGTCGCGCATCTTGACGTTATCGAGCACCTCCTCGAACGACACCTTCTCGCCCTTCGCCTTCAGTTCCTCCAAGCGGCGTTCGGCACGGACCTCAGGACTTGCCGTCACGTAGACCTTCAACTCGGCATCGGGGAATACCACCGTGCCAATATCCCTTCCATCCATAATAATACCTTTCTCACGCCCCATCTCTTGCTGCATACCAACCAAGGCACGACGGACAAACCCGAGAGCAGCCACCCGGCTTACCCATCCGGCAACTTCCATTCCCCGAATCTCCTTCTCCACGTCCTCGCCATTCAAGCACGTGTCCGCTCTATCGGTCTTAGGGTTGAAGCGGAAGGAGATGTGGATGTCGTCCATCGACTTCTTGAGTTTCTCCTCGTCTATCTCTCCACCTTCAAAGAAACCATGCCGGAGGGCGTACAACGTCACAGCTCGATACATGGCACCGGTATCGATATAAGTATAACCT
>CAVGKO010000219.1:0-2738 GCA_963629885.1 Anaerobutyricum sp. | reverse complement strand
ACCACAACATTCACGTCCAACACATCAAGCCAGTTGAATATCATCGGATTCATATCCTTGATGGAGCGGGCGTAGTAGGTGTTGCCACTGCGGTCCTGCTTTTCTATTAATTGGAAGTAGAGGTCCTCCACCATCCCGTCCAGCGCATCGTAGTTGTCAACTGTCAGTTCCAATCCGCTGACCTCATCCTCTTCCCAGTCGTTAAGCTTACGTATCTGCTTGATGTCGCACATGACAAACAGCTTGTCGTAGTCCATAAAACCGGTCTCATATATCCCGACAATATTAAACTTCCTTGCCCTCACATCTTCGCCAACGAAATATGTGCGCACCGCGTCCCCAAGTTTTAGCTGCAAGAGGTTGGCAAGATATCGCGAAATGATGATGTCGGTTGAGCTCTTGTCCGGGCTTATCACCGGCGTCTCGCCCTCTTTCAAATTGTTTTTGAAAAAACTCCAGTCGTAGTCGGTATCCACCCCTTTCAGCACTATCCCCTGAAAATCCGTGTCGGTTTTAAGGATGCCCATCTTCGTGGCATATCCTTCCACATGCTTTATGCCGGGATATGCTTTGAGTGCCTCGAGAAGTGAATCGCTCACGGCTATAGGCGTTGTCTCGTAGGAACTATTGCTATCGAAATTGGTGATTTGGATATGCGAACCGAAACCTATCACCTTCTCGCAAACCTCCTTCTTGAAGCCCACCATGATGGCCACCGAAAGAATCATCACTGCCAAAGAAAGCGCAATTCCGATTACCGCAATACGAACAGCGGGAGGCGTAACCTGACGGGCACCCTCCCTGCTGAAATGAATTCTTCTTGCTATGAATAATTCTAAGTTCAAACTGATTTGGTTTGATTAAACGACTCTCCCCGGATAGGCCTCCAGCGCCTTCGCCAATACTACCAATGCGTTTGCCAAATCTTCTTTCTTAAGTACGTAAGCCATACGCACCTCGTTGCGACCCAAGCCGGGCGTTGTATAGAATCCGGATGCCGGTGCCATCATTACTGTCTGCCCTTCATACTCGAATTCCTCCAGGCACCATGCGCAGAACTTGTCGGCATCGTCCACCGGCAGCTTGGCAACCGTATAAAACGCTCCCATAGGGATGGGGGAATAACATCCCGGTATCCTATTCAGACCATCAATCAAGAACTTACGACGCTCCACATATTCGTTGTATACATCCAGCATATATTCCTCGGGCGTATCCAACGAAGCCTCGGCAATAATCTGACCTATCAAAGGAGGACTCAAACGGGCCTGACACCATTTCATCACGTTCTCCTTCACCATCTTGTTCTTCGTTATCAAGGCTCCGATACGAATACCGCATTCGCTATATCGTTTCGACACCGAGTCGACCAACACCACATTGTTTTCTATCCCCTTCAAGTGGAAGGCAGAGATATATGGCGCTCCCGTGTAGCAGAACTCACGATATACCTCGTCTGAGAACAAGAACAAATCGTATTTCTTTACTATATCGCGTATCTGGTCCATCTCCTTCTGCGTATAGAGATAGCCCGTGGGGTTGTTGGGGTTACAAATCAAAATAGCCTTTGTGCGCGGCGTAATCAGCTCTTCGAAACGCTCCACCGACGGAAGAGCAAATCCTTCGTCAATGCTCGACGGCACGGTTTTAATCACAGCCCCACTCGAAATGGCAAACGCCATATAGTTGGCATACGCCGGCTCGGGGATAATGATTTCGTCACCCGGGTCAAGGCACGCCATGAATGAGAAGAACACAGCCTCCGACCCACCGGTAGTGATAATGATATCGTCTACATCAACATTGATATTGAATTTCGCATAATAAGCAACCAACTTCTCACGAAAACTACGGATACCTTCACTTGGCGAATACTCCAGCACCTTGCGGTCGATACGGCGCATCGCCTCCATCGCCACCTCGGGAGTAGGCAAATCCGGTTGACCGATATTCAGATGGTACACTTTGATGCCCCTTGCTTTAGCCTTGTTGGCTAACGGAACTAACTTTCGAATGGGGGAAGCCGGCATATTGACACCCCGCTGTGAGATATTTGGCATTACTTATCCTATATATTTGTTAAAGTGAGGACAAAAGTACGCAAAACCTCCGATTCAACATACATACACCAAAGTAAAATCTCTATGTGGTTGTTTCACCATCCCCCATCGCAAGCCCACCCGGGGTTCGACGGATTTTATAACAAAAACGGTCCGATTCCGACGGAAACGGTCGGATTCCGGTCGGATTTGAACAAAAGCGACCTAATATTTCGAGATATTGTTTTACAAATTACACAAAGTTAAGTGTATTTATTGCCATTTTGACTTCAACTAAACATTTTGAAGTTCGACTAAACTTGAATTTAGCAATCACCACTAAATATCAGCGTTTTAATTAAATTACAACACGTAAGTTCGACTAAAGTTCGACTAAAACTTTGACTAAGTTCGACTAAACTTCGACTAAAGTCCAGCGTTTGCCATCGCTTAGTTGTATCAGATTATCCTTCTTCATCGCAGACAGGAGGTTGCTGACTTTCCTTATCTTTTGTTCGTCAGTCAACACATCTGACAATTTCGATTTCAACAGAGTGTTCAGTTCTGCTCTTGTGGCTCCGCCAAATGATTTCAGATATGACACTATCATCTCCTTAAAGTGTCGGTCGTTAAAACTGCGGTTCTTGATATACTCCGTTTTGAGTTCTTCCTTGTCGGAAGTCTTTGCGACGTATGCAG
>CAVGKO010000218.1:0-2760 GCA_963629885.1 Anaerobutyricum sp. | reverse complement strand
TATGAAGAATCTATTTACTTTAGTGATGGGTCTTCTTCTCGCTGCAAGCTTCAATTCTTATGCGGCGATAAGCTTTTATGGCCCAATTACCAACGACGGGAAGTATTTCTTGAAGGCAAGAGTGAAAAGCGATAGTTGTGTATACCTTGCCGTTGTGAACGACACACTGAAAGTCATCCCCGATGATGATTTCGAGGCTCTCTCTAAGATTGAGCGCAACAAAGCCCTTTGGCAGATTTCCTTTAATGGCCCTGATGCTGCGGGTGGTTATACCTACACCTTCAAAAACGAGTTTACCGGCAAGGACCTCTCGGTGATAGACACAACGGGAATAACTCCGGCACACGTAGAAGGAGGAGTGAGCAAGTTTAGTTGGGTGATGAACCCCGCCAGTGCATCACCGTATGCATCACCCTTGCAAAGCTACTTGCCTTCTTCCGCCTCCAGCAGGTCCATTATGATAGGACGGGCTTTTGTGGCAAAGAAGGATTTGTCGATGTCAGATTCAGATAAGGAATACGAGGACCTTTTGTCTTTGTCAAAAGAAGAAGGCGAAGAAATAGCAATGGTTGGTTTGGATGCATGGAATCCCGATTACACCTATCAACCGCAAACCTTGGAAAAAGGTGACCATAGAGCACGTGTAGAGGAAGCAAAGCAGACAGTGAAGAACATTGATGCTGTTTTGAAAAAGTATGGCTTAACCCGCGACAGCAATGTTGGTAAGATGGCTGAATACAAGGCTTGGGCAGAGAAAGTTGAGAAAATCTCGGTGCCGACAGGCGATACCTATGACGGTGAAAATATTATAGCAAGCGATGACTTGAGAAAAGCCTTTGGCGAATATGTGGAAAGTCAAAACCACCAAATCACATATAATGTAGTTGGGGATAACGTCAATCTTATAGCTTCTGATTATGGTGTGCTTGTTCAAGGTATGGACAAAAAATGGCATGGCGTTGTTGCTTGTGGACAAGATAAGAGTGTGAAAGAACTCATAAATGGACAAACGTTCGCAGCCGGAACGGTGTTTATCAACATGGCTAATAATGGTAGTCATGCGATTCTCAACTTCGAGACAGCTGAGCTAGGCAAGGTGGAATTCTCCACTGCAGGTAATTTCAAAATCGAAAACGGTATCGTTTTTGACTACATCCAAGATGCGAAAAACGACCCGACTTACGTAAATGAATTCATCGGTGAGTTTGGCGAAGAGAACCAGGCTAAGAAGGATGTAGCCATCCAGCTCGACTTCACTAAGGATAGCGACGCTCCTGAATCGGGCGATAACCTCCTTGAAGGTAAAAACCTTCGCTTCGTTGTAAAGAACCTCCTTGTAAAATCAGATGGAGCAACAAACAACTATGCCTATTCGACAGATAAAGTACGACCAAACAACTTCTATGCAGTATCAATGATTCAGGATACTGTAAGTGGTAAATATCTCGATGTCTCAGACGAGACTCTCGACGAGACGTCCGGCAGCACGCACTATGTGCTCAAGTGGGTTGAGATGAAGGATGTGAAAGAAAGAGTGAATGATGCCGTAACGGGCGTTTCCTACAATGTCTTGGTAGACGAAAAGGGTAGCGTTCTGCCTCATATGGGCTCTGCTACCTTCAATACCGTATACGACCCGAACGACCGCAACATAGTAATATTACCATGTTTCTATGGTGATAAAAAAGATGAATACAAGGCTCCTTACAACAACGATGACCGCAAGTTCCGTCTTTCTCTTAAGAAGTTCGGTAACTCAGGGGTGCTGACTCTTGTGAATACAACAAGTGAGAAAGACTACAAGATTTATGTTAAGGATAATAACTCCGGAAGCGGCAGCGGCGTTCGTTACACTAAGGCAACGACTGCAAGCGACGTATACTTCATCCAGTATGTTTCTCAGTTGGCAAGCAATAAGGCTGACAACGGCAAGTACTACACTGCCGACGGCTTGAAGAACCTCTCGGAATATGAGATGAACAACCACGCAGAGAACCAGTGGGCGCTCTATACCGACGAGGATGACAGCACAGTTGTAATCCTTAACCGTGCAACAGCCGATACTCTGGAGATTAACGGTACAGCCATCAATGGTCAGAAGCTCTATAAGGGCATTGATTTGAAGGCTGACTTCGATAGCTACGTAACCCTTCGTGGAGGCGACACCTTGAAGATTACTTCGGTTGACTCTCTCTATAAGAATGACGCAGAGATTGGAAACTATGTTTACAATAAGGAATTCAATAAAGTGTCGAGCTACGAGTTTACTTACTACAACGGCCTTGACAACACCAAGAAGCTGAATGTGGATAAGAACGGCAACCTCTTTGTTGACCCCGAAGGCGAGAGCATTGCGTTTACTCTGGCTACCGTAGACACAACATACGGTGCACCTGCCATCGAGGGCAAGAGCGTGGAACTGAAGAAGTCTATCTACGTTATGAGCACTGTCATCAAAGACACAACTTATTATGTAGTGGAGAAGAACGGTAAGTACGCTATCGTGAAGAACATTGCTTCTTACACACCGGTAGTGTTCGACATCCAGACGATACAAGCTGCCGACAGCACTATCTATTATGCATTCGTTGAGTCCGACAGAAGCGGTAAGGTGTCTGTCGACGACGAAACACTTGAGCTCTTCAAGGGCGCTTTGACGGAGCCGCGTACATCAATGTTTGCTATCTCAAGCGAGACATACGACATCTATCGTCGTCTTGGTACAACCATCGAGGACGGTATCGCAGCTTATGATACTGC
>CAVGKO010000217.1:0-2765 GCA_963629885.1 Anaerobutyricum sp. | reverse complement strand
GATATACTCCATGTCAATCAAAGCGAACTTTTGTGCTTCTCCGGCAAAAGAGCAGAGCAACATCAAACAGCTTAATACAACAATCTTCTTCATACGCGCTTTTCTTTTATAGTTAGAATTCTTGTCCGATAACGAAGTGGAAATTACTACCGCCTGCACTGCGTGAACCGTCCACCTTGTCGAAACCATAAGCCCAGTCGATACCCATCAATCCAATCATAGGCAGGATGATGCGGACACCCACACCGACAGAACGTTTCAAGTCGAATGGATTAAAGCTCTTAAGCTCTCTCCAGGCATTACCTGCCTCAACGAACACAAGACCATAGATAGTGGACGAGGTCTCCAACAAGAACGGATAACGCAACTCCAAAGCCAAACGCGAGTAGGCATAACCATACGAACTGTATCCGCCGTTACCGGCAATACTACCGTTTTCGTAACCTCTCAAACCAATCGTCTCCGTTGCATAGGTGTAGGAATAACCACTCATACCGTCACCACCCATATAGAATGTCTCAAACGGTGAACGTTTGTGCTTGTTGTAAGACCCAAGGAATCCGTATTCCACACGTGTCATCAACACCGGTGTACGTTTAACCGACATCGGGGCAAGGGGTGAGAATATCTTTGCTTTGAACTTCCATTTATGATATTCAATGAACTTCCACTTCTCCTCATCGTCGTCGCTCATGTTTGCATAATCCTTTCCGTCCCACAACGAATAAGGAGGCGTGGCGCTTACCGAGAAAGAGAACTGTGAACCGCGACGGGTATACAACGGGTTATCAATAGAGTTACGCTGCAAGAGCAGTTCCAAGTTTATATTGTGGCAGTTACCGTCCTGCACCAGGAAGTAAGCCCAATCATGCATCATATAGAGCTGATAGTTCAATGTGGCCATAAACTGGAAATAGTCGTCCGGCCAGTTCAGTCGCTTACCGTAACCGGCAGAAAGACCGAACATCATAATCGACTTGTCAGGGTCGTATGCATATTCATAGCTGTTGTTGTAGTAGTTGTTATAGCTACCGTAATAGCCACCATACAAACTGCTATAGTAAGGATAGTAATAATTCGACAAGCTATTGCTATAGTAACGACTACTGATATCGGTTTGCTTTGAGAAATAAGCACTGACGGAAAGAGTGTTCGGGCGTCGTCCGCCAAACCATGGGTCGAGGAACGAAACGCTGTACGACTGATAGTAGCGTCCGTTGGTCTGTCCGCTCAGTGTTAATGTCTGACCTTCTCCCTGCGGGATGATTCCTTTATAAGTTTGTGGATTGAGGAAGTTCTTCACGGAGAAGTTTGTGAACTTCAAACTCAGTTTACCAATCACACCGGTCTGTCCCCAACCTGCTGAGAACTCAATCTGGTCGTTTGCTTTAGATGTCAGGTTGTATTGAATATCCACCGTTCCGTTTTCGGGGTCGGGGATAGGTTTGGGGTCCATCTTCTCCGGGTCGAAATGTCCCATCTGGGCAATCTCACGAACAGAACGCATCAAGTCTTCACGGCTGAACAACATACCCGGCCTTGTACGAAGCTCACGACGTACGATGTCTTCATACAAACGGTCGTTACCATTGATGATTACACGGTTGATGGTTGCCTGTGGACCTTCTTGGATACGTACCTCCAAAGAGATGGAGTCGTTGTCTACATCCACTTCCACCGGGTCGGCATTAAAGAAGATATATCCGTTGTTGTAGTATACATTCGAAACGGCATCGTCGTCCGAGGTTAGACGTTCGGCCAGTTTCTTTTGGTTATATACCTCGCCCGGCTTCATTCCGAGAACGGCCTCCAAATAGTCGGAAGCATACTGCGTGTTACCTACAAATTGAATGTCTTTCAGATAATACTTGTTTCCTTCTTCCAGCTTCAGATAGATATCAACTTTCTTATCGTTATAGTTTGTTACGCTGTCTGACAACAACACGGCATCACGATAACCAAACTCGTTATACTTGGCAATGACGTTCTGCTTATCTTTTTCGTATTCTTCGGTGGTAAACTTCTTCGTACTAAAGGCCTCCAGGATACTGGTCTTCCAGTCGTTAAACAAACTGAACTTTTCGTTTGTCTTCTTCATCGCCTTCTTCAGTGTGCGGGCAGATATCTTATTGTTACCCTCAAAGTAGATGCGGTGAATCTTTGTCTTCTCGTTTTTGTCGATATTGATGTCAACAATCACTTCGCCTTCCTTTGATAGGTCGTCGCGCTGCACAATATCAACATCCACATTCTTGAATCCCTTGCCATCGAAAAACTTCTGGATAAGAATCTTCGTACGGTCTACCACGTTTGGAGTGATCTGAAATCCTTTCTTCAAACCCAGCTTCGATTCCAAATCTTCTCTCTCTCCCTTCTTGATGCCATGATAGTTCACTTCCGAGATACGGGGGCGTTGCTTGAGTTGGAACTCCAGCCAGATTTCGTCGCCTTCTATCTTGGTCGCCAAAATCTTCACATCCGAAAACAGCCCGTGTTTCCAAAAGCGATTTACCGCTGCTGTAATTTCGTCACCCGGCACGTTGACTACGTCGCCAACCGACAATCCGGAGAAACCGATTAACACAAAATCATCATAATTCTTAGCTCCCGTCACCTTGATGTCGGCAATCTTATACCGCTTGGGTGTCATCGAGTAGCTAATGACCGGAACTTCTGCCGGTGCCTCAACCTTGGTAGTGTCATTTTCCTGAGAAACTGCACCGAAGGCAGAACCCATGAAAATAAAAAACAGCACTATTCTCTTG
>CAVGKO010000216.1:0-2778 GCA_963629885.1 Anaerobutyricum sp. | reverse complement strand
GCTGTAGTCTTCAAGAATGGAGACTTGGGGGATGCTGTCCGCGCTTCCATGACCTTCCCGTTCGTCTTCCAACCAATATGGAAAGATAGTGTTCCTTTGTTTGATGGCGGTATCTACGACAATTTCCCGGTCGGCCCGATGAAGGATGCTTTTCATCCGGATTTTGTCTTTGGCTCGGTTGTGTCGGGAGGAAACAACCAACCCTCCAGCAATGCGTATAATCAGTTGGAGACAATGATTATGCAAAAGACAGACTACGATGTCTCCGAGGAAGATGGGATGATGATTAAGTTCAATTTCCCCACGGTCTCCTTATTGGACTTTCCCAAGGCAAAGGAATTGATGGATATCGGTTATAAGCAAACGATGGAAATGATGGACTCCATCAAACAAAGAGTTCCTCGCAGGGTATCACTCGAAGAGGTGAACAAACGAAGGGCGGAGTATAAGGAAAGTCTTCCTCCACTAATCTTCCATAATATTTACGTGACCGGAGTCTCGGAAGCACAACGAAGGTATATCGAATCGCAGTTGCATCGCGACATTAATCACGATTTCTCGATGGAAGAGTTCAAGCAGGCTTATTTCAAGATGCTTACTTCCTCAAAGATTAAGGAGATTATGCCGCATGCTGTCTACAATCGCAAAGAGAAAAAGTTTGACCTCTACTTGGATGTAAAGATTAAAGAGGAGGTAACGGTGGCTTTTGGCGGTAATATCTCATCCCATCAGGCAAACCAATTGTTCTTGGGACTGGGCTATCAGTACTTGGGTCGCTTTGCTGCGGATGTGAACACGAATTTTCAGGTGGGAAACTCTTTTAGTGGGGTGTTGTTGAGCGGACGAATGTATCTGCAGACCAAAATACCTACTTATCTCAACTTCGAAGGAGTGTATTCCTACAAGAAATATCAAGAGAGCCAATCGCTCTTCTATGAGGATGTTTTGCCGGCTTTCATACAGCAAAAAGAACTGTATGCGAGGGTTAAGTTAGGGTTCCCGTTCTTGAACAAAGCGAAATCGGAGATAGGGTTTGCCTATGGACAACTGAATGATTATTACTATCAAAGCAATAGTATGCTGATTCCGAACTCCACGTTTGACCATAGTTGGTATAATTTGTTTATCGGCTCGCTCAATATTGAACAGAATTCATTGGATGCAAAACAATATCCTATATCCGGACAAAAGCAACAATTGATTGCACAGTACGTTACAGGTACGGAGAACTACAACCCTTCCTCTCCAACAGATGAGAATAGTTACTTCGAGGGAAATGTACATAGTTGGTTGCAGCTGAAAGGGGAGTGGCAGCAATATAAGGTGTTGAGCAATCGCTTTAACCTGGGTCTGCGAGGAGAGTTGGTAGTATCGAGCAAAAATCTGATGAGCAGTTATACGGCATCAGTTTTGCAAGCGCCGGCATTTACGCCTACGCCACATAGCAAGATTGTCTTCAACGAAGCCTTTAGAGCAAACCAGTATTTTGCTGCAGGTATTTCTCCGATTTGTAAACTGAGCAAACTTCTGCATTTTAGGTTAGACCTATATGGCTTTGCACCGCTATATGAAATAAAGAAAGAGGTCAAAAGTGAAGACCCATATGTGGCAACTCCTTATTATGGCAAGTTTCTTCATTCGTTTAAATATATGGGCGAAGCAGCCCTGGTTCTTCAATTGCCATTTGCTTCTATTAGCTTGTATGCCAATGGGTATAGTTATCCGTCAAAGAATTTCAACTTCGGGCTGAATATCGGTTATCTTATCTTTAATCCGAAAATGTTGGATAATTAGAAAAAATATAAGGCTGAAGTCTTGCAGGATTGAAAGAAACCCGCTACATTCGCAGCCGAAATCAAGAAGAAAAAGAGGCCGCGTAGCTCAACTGAATAGAGTAGCTGACTACGGATCAGCCGGTTACAGGTTTGAATCCTGTCGCGGTCACTATCTAAGATTATTCCCTTTTTACATTATCGTCTTCAATATTTACCCTTTGGTGGGTTATGTTGTGTTGCATACATAAGTAATGTGTGCTATATTTGTGGTATATCTTTCATCGTTTCACAGATGTGAGACGTTCGTTCAACAATAGTGGGTCGAGCGTATCACAGCTGTGGTTCAATCGCGTCACAGCTGTTGGACGATGAAAAGATACGCTTAAGAACGAGAAGATTAACCAAATATATACGAATATGAAAGCTGAATACGACTTCTATCAAAGCCCTGTTCCCAAAGGAAGCAATCGCAAACCCTGTCTGCATGCTCGTATCGTACCCGGCGGAACAGTTGATTCCAACCTGCTGGCCAAAGAGATACATGAGGCTTGTAGCCTTACTATAGGCGACGTGGAGGCAGCCATCTTGATGCTGGGGAAAGTAATGGTTCAGAACCTCAAGGAAGGAAAAAGAATACATATCAAAGGCTTGGGTTACTTCGAAATGACCCTTCAGTGCCCGCAGATTACAGATGCGAAAGAGATACGAGCCGAGTCTGTTCGGTTCAAATCGTTGGCTTTTCGTCCGGAAGTGGCATTAAAAAAGGAACTAAGCACAACGAAGTTTGTCCGAGTCTCTCGCAAACGGCATTCAAAAGATTATGCCGCAGACAAGATAGAAGAACTACTTACAGGCTATTATGCCAATCATGAGACGCTAAGTCGTTTGGATTTCCAACAATTATGCGGATTTACAAAAGGCACGGCAAGTCGTCGTTTGTCTGAACTGGTTAAAGCCGGAAAATTGAAAAAAGAAGGTCTGTACAAATTCCCGGTATACATAC
>CAVGKO010000215.1:0-2802 GCA_963629885.1 Anaerobutyricum sp. | reverse complement strand
TAGGGAGTAAGCCACGGGTCGTTTTTTATCAAGTTAAGAGGCTCCATTGTTCATTGATATTAGTCCTGCACAAAGGTAAAAGAAAAATATACCACATTGGTATCCCGTGGATAATTCTTAATTTTGCAACGAACCCCATGTAACATATATGAATAAAGGAACGAAGAATATTGTCTTTTACCTCATAATGGTCCTGTTTTTTGGCTCATTGATGTATCTCGTCGTCAAAGAGGGGGAAAGGCAACAGATTGAGAGCGCCGCCTCATCATTCTATAATGCCCCGAAGAATCTTGACGAGGGTTTTTCTTTGTTCCGTGATTTGATGGCGTATCATATACAGTCGTCCATCGGCATATTGTTGTTGCAAATCATTGCCATCCTTTTGACATGCCGTTTGTTCGGGTGGTTGTTTCAAAAGATTGGCCAGCCCACCGTTATTGGCGAGATTGTAGCCGGTATAGTATTGGGGCCGTCGGTGTTGGGTAACCTTCTGCCTGAGGTCTCGGGGTTTCTCTTTCCCAAAGAGTCGCTTGCCAATATCACCATACTTAGTCAGTTCGGGTTAATCCTATTTATGTTTGCCATCGGCATGGAGCTGGATGTTACCGAGGTGAGGAAGAAGCTCAAGGAGACTATACTGATAAGCCATACGAGCACCATCGTACCGTTCTTCTGCGGCATGCTCACTGCTTATTTCGTCTACGACAAGTATGCCGACAAGGGTACGCCGTTCCTCTCGTTTGCCATCTTTATTGGTATAGCGATGAGCATAACAGCCTTCCCGGTGTTGGCTCGTATCATACAGGAGAAGGGATTGACGCGAACACACTTGGGCACGATATCGCTTGCCAGCGCCGCCAATGGCGACATTACCGCTTGGTGTTTGTTGGCTGTGGTGGTTGCCATTGCTCAGGCAGGCACAATGCTTAGCGCAGTCTACAACATATTGTTCTCCGTGCTCTATATCGTCTTCATGTTCTTTGCCGTGCGGCCGTTTCTTAGGATGGTGGGGCACGTGTATCACAACAAGGAGGTTGTGGATAAGGGGTTGGTGGCATTCATGTTTCTCATCCTTATCATCTCCGCTTACCTGACAGAGATATTGGGGTTGCATGCATTGTTTGGCGCGTTCATAGCCGGCGTGGTGATGCCCAGCAATGTCAAGTTTCGCAAGATAATGACCGAGAAGGTGGAGGATGTGTCGTTGGCATTGTTCCTTCCGTTGTTTTTCGTCTCCACGGGATTGCGCACCGAGATTGGACTGCTCAACAGTCCGGAGCTATGGATGATGTGTGGGATATTCATATTGGTAGCCATCGTAGGTAAGTTCGGCGGGGCAATGATTTCTGCCCGATTCGTGGGCGAGAGTTGGAAAGACAGTCTGTATATCGGTGCCCTGATGAACACACGCGGACTGATGGAGCTGGTAGTGCTCACCATTGGTTACGAGATGAACATCCTCACTCCTCCCATATTCGTTATGCTGGTGCTGATGATGTTGGTCACAACGTTTATGACCATCCCCTTGGTTTCGCTCATCAAGTTCTGCTTCCGGGCACACGATAGGATTGAAAGAGAGAAGACGATGGATGCCACGGGCGGCACCTACAAGGTGTTGCTCTCGTTCGGACGGGCAGGGAACGGACAGGTCATGCTCGACGTGGCTTATCAGATGTTTGCCCACAAACGGCGGCAGGTGGACATCACGGCTCTCCATCTCACTGTAGGCTCGGACGTAAACCCACTGCACACCGACAACTTCGAGGAGGTGAGCTTCGGACCTATCCTCTATGGGGCAAAGAAGCTGGGGATTAACATTGAGACGCGCTACGAGGTGTCTAACAATGCCGGGCAAGACATCACCGACATAGTGAACAACGAGGGGTTCGACTTCCTATTGGTGGGCTCGGGCATCTCTATGAGCAACCAGCCCGAGGATATTGAGGCAAACCGCTACCGCACCTCATTCTACAACCGTTTCTTCCGCCGCATCAAGGCCCCCGAGTCATGGTTCTACCCCGGTTCGCTCTTGAAGGACAAGACAAAGATGTTTATCGAGAAGAGCCATTGCGACACGGGAGTATTCGTAAACCGTGGGTTTGTGAGGGCAGGTGAGGTGATTGTCGTAATCGATTCGGAGAAGGATTTGTTTCTCTTGGATTATGCCTCCTCGCTGCTTCGCACAACACAAGGGGCGGTAAGCATCTTGGACCGCAGCAGCTCCACCACCGAGGGCAGCGAGAGGATACAGCTATCCATCCGCCGGTTCATCCAGTCCACCAAACGTGCAAGCTTGTTGGTGGAAAGAGATATGACCGCCGAGCTACTGAGCAACTACGACTTCATGCTTATCAGCTACGGCAGCTGGAGCAACGTCTCCGAGCATCGCCACGAGGCATTGCAAAAGATGCCGTCCACACTTATCCTAAGTCATAAGGAAACCCTCGCCAACAACTGAAAATCGTTGTCCGCTGTTAGAGGGGTAAAAACCCGATTGGTTAACCAATTCGGGCAAATTGGTTAACCGTTTTCATCAAATTGGTTAACCAATGGGGTTCCCGGCATCGAACCCCGAAAGACAAGAGTACCGATACTTTTGAGCGAAAGTATCGGTACTTTTCATCAAAAGTATCGGTACTTGGGTTTCCGGAGGTTCGTACCTCTTGAGAAATTCTACTAACAGCTTTGCCCAATTCTATTAATAGCTTCGGGCAAAACTATTGATACCCGCTTGGACGGTGTTATACGAATAAAATCGTCAATTTAATCGTATAAAACGGGTGAAATATTCGTATAACCAAA
>CAVGKO010000214.1:0-2805 GCA_963629885.1 Anaerobutyricum sp. | reverse complement strand
CGATATATTGAACAATGCCAGATAGATATCTCCGGTTATCGGATGACGGGAAGTAATTGCCACTTTTTTCTCATCCTGAAATACTCGGTGCACATCAGTAGCCTCGCGGTGCATTTTCAAAACCTCTTCATTGGTGAGTAATGACAAGGTAAAATCATCATTACTGGGCAAATCTCCCCCAAACATCAACGGAGAACGGAATATGGTAAACAGTGTCATTAACGTGTATTGCTCGTCTTTGCTTAAACGGGTCATGCGCGGTTTGCCTCTCTCGCCCCGGATTGAAATCTTTCCCAAAGGAATCATATCGCAATCGGGCCATGTTCCGGGTGCGATGTAGGGATACCACTGTTGAGATATGTCGAACAGGTGTCTTATATCGCGCCACAAGTCCCACACATCATCCACCATACGCCACATATTGGCATGTTCCTTTACGTGCCCGGCTTCCCCAATCGGCGTTTCTCCCGGCGAAAGGCTCAATACGATAGGGCGCCCGCACCGGTCTATCGCATTCCGTACAAGTTCTATCTCTGCCTTGTGGTAAGGACGGCTCATATCGTCTATCTTCACAAAATCCACACCCCATTCGGCATACATGTCGAAGATGGAGTTGTAATATTCCTGGGCTCCCGGTTTGTCTGCCGCAATGGTATAATTGTCGCGCAGCCATTTGCATTGCATGTCCGTGGAATAAATCTGGTCTGCCGTAATACCATCGGTTCCCTTTACCGGCATCTTTTTTGCAACTGCCTCCTTAGGAATACCCCGCATAATATGGATGCCGAATTTCAGCCCCAGGTTGTGTACATAATCTGCCAGCTCCTTGAACCCTTTTCCATTTTTAGCAGAGGGGAAACGGTTGACGGCTGGCTGGTAGCGCCCGTATTCGTCCAGTACATAACGCGGGTCTGTCTGATTATAGCCCCCTGCCTTGTCGTTCTCCACAAACCAGCGTATATCCACAACTATATATTCCCAGCCGAACTTCTTCAGCTTCTGAGCCATATAGTCGGCATTCGCCTTTACTTCATGCTCTTCTACTGTGGGACCATAACAATCCCAACTGTTCCAGCCCATAGGAGGGGTTTGTGCCCACTCCTTGAATTCTCCTTTTTTGAACGGTTCATTTCCCTGCTGCTGCACATGGCATGAGGAGAATGCCATGGAAGCAGTCAGACACAGTGCTATAAGTTTTTTATTCATAAGATATATTTTTAAGTTCATCTATCGCCTTTGAAACGGTTTTTGCATGAAGCAGATTGTTCAACTCCTGTATTCCCAGTTTTTGCATGGGCTGGAAAGCATCGGATAGCATATACTCTATCATGCTGTTATAGAACTGGCGTACTTCCGGCTTCTCCCGCTCCGACTCCAAATCGGCCATGCAAACCAGCAGCTTTCCCCTCTCTATGCCCAGTTCGAATACAAGCCCCAATTTGTGGTTTCGCTCTATGTTGTCTATCACCTGCACAATGGGTCTGCATGCCTGTGGAAACATATCCATTATCAGCGGATAGCTTGCCTTGATGATAGAAAACCACTGCCAGTTGGTATGGCAATCGGTAGGGAAACTGTTGAACAGGGGATGTTTCGGGTCTGCCAATATGCCCAATGTGCCGGGCGATACGGGTTTCTTGTTATTCTTGCTAATGGTTTCGAACATGCGATAGTTCCAGTAGTCCGTCTGGAAGAGTCCGCCCACGGTCTGCTCCCTGTATGCCTCACGCTTCGGAAACCACAGCACTTTTCCACCACTCTGCAACCGGGCGATGGCTGCCTCGTCCAAATCGCGCGTCACAGTGATTTCCTCGCTTTGCTTCAGGGCATTGCCTGCCGGATAGACCCAGAGCGCATAGCTGTTCCGGTAAGGAGTGCCCTCGATAGCGAGCGACAGATCCAGCCGCCGCGCTCCCTTCACGGAGGCGATGTTGGGGGTGATGCTTCCCACCTCTATCAGACCTATGCTTTCCGTACCTACAAGCATGCTTCCACGGTCTACCACGATACCGCCTTTCTCATCCTTCAACTCCCAAACCAGCCTTTTTCCTTTCAGTGAACAGGGTGCATAATGGGCTATCTTCACATTGGTGCGGAACGGCTCGTCATTGCTCCAACAGAACTTGTCGGCAATCAGCAGCGGCACCGTCTCGCAGCAGAATCCCCGCCAACGTTCGGGAGTCACCAGCCCCTTGCTGTCCATGAAAGCATCCAGTATGCCGATGTAGGCAGAGCCCTGTCCCGGATAGTCCTGCAGATCGAGCAGCTGGAATCCGGCAAAACCGGGGGTGCGGAGGTCCATTTCTATATCTGCCTTGTAAAGCTCCACCGCCCACTTGCCCGAAGCATGAAAAAAATCGTCTGCTTGTGACAACATGCCGGCTTGTGCCAACCGATGCCGGAATGTCTCCATGTTGTACGGATAGAGTACGCCCGTATACTTTTCTATTTCCCGATAATCAGGATAGACCTGAAACTGCCCGGTTTCGTGGCTGACAACCGGTACGGGGCAATCTTTGATAGCTTCTGTAAAATTCATCACCGTGTTGGGATAGCAATGGTTGATGTAGCCACCGTCGCAGGTATCGGCAAAAGAGAAAGAGCCACGCGTATGCGTCTTGAAGCTCTGCCCTGCATCCGCCCCGATGCGGCAAGTCACTAAAAAATCCTGTCCGGAGATGAAGCCTCGGTTGCCCAAGTGGTTGTTGGAACCGTAGGCATACAGGTGGCGGTTGTCCACCGCCCGGAAGTCGGCAAGCAGCGATTTCATCGTATCTACGTCTCCGGAAAGCTCATTGCCCAAGG
>CAVGKO010000213.1:0-2818 GCA_963629885.1 Anaerobutyricum sp. | reverse complement strand
GCCTTTTTTCGTTTATATACCCCGGGGTGAGAAAGTGTTTTAATGCTCGCTTGATATTGTATGGCGGCTGCGCATTTTTGGGTAGCCAAAGAGAATGGCCAAGAGCGCTCCGAGTCCCAAAAGATATGGGTAATAGAGGTATCGCATAACTTCGATGGGCGATACACCTCCCAGTCCGGAAGCCATCAGTAGTTGTGCTCCGTAGGGTATGACTCCCTGAACGAAGCAAGAAAACATATCCAGTATGCTTGCACTACGACGGGGGTCTACCTTGAAACCATCGGCAATGTCTTTGGCTATCGGTCCGGACATGATTAGCGCGATGGTATTGTTTGCCGTACACAGATTGGCAAAGCTCACCAAGGCGGCAATGCTTAGTTCCGCACTCTTAAGGGATTTGATGTGAGAGGTGAGCTTAAGGATAATCCAGTTGATGCCACCGTTGTAGCGTATCATTTCCAACATTCCTCCGGCCAATAGGGTCACGATAATAAGTTCACCCATATTCGTGATGCCAAGTCCCATCGAGCTTGTCCATCCCCATACGTCGAAACCTCCGGTCATTATCCCCACGATGCCCGAGAGCAAGATGCCGATAAACAGCACCAACATAACATTTACTCCGCAAATGGCTGAGACCAAAACAACCAGGTAGGGGAACACTTTTATCCATTCAATGCTTTCAGTGGGATAACTGCCGTTTGCAACGTTTCCTACCACTACATATATGATGCCCGTCACGATGGCAATGGGCATGGCAATGCGGCTGTTTACTTTGAATTTGTCGCTCATCTTACACCCTTGGGTGCGGGTAGCCACGATGGTTGTATCGGAGATGAAAGAGAGATTGTCGCCAAACATGGCTCCGCTCACTACGACCCCCAGCATCAAGGCTCCGGGCATCCCAGTCCGCTCAGCTATCCCTATTGCCACCGGAGCAAGGGCTACGATTGTACCCACTGAGGTGCCCACAGATATGGATATGAAACAAGCGGCAAGGAAGATGCCGGCTGCCAAGAGATTGCCGGGCAAGACCGACATAGCAAGGTTGACGGCAGCGTTGATGGCTCCCATGTCCTTGGCGGTTTGGGCAAAAGCGCCCGCAAGGATGAAGATGAGCACCATGAGCATAATATTGCTGTTGGCTGCCCCGTGACAAAACTGCTCGATGCGGTCGGATAGTGTCTTTCCCTTGGATATGGCTATTGCCACAACCGAAGAGATGACGAAAGCAACCGTGATGGGCATTTTGTAGAAGTCTCCCGCCAAGAGAGAAACAACAAGGTAGGTAAAAAGAAATACCAGCAGGGGTATCAATGCCCATGCGTTTGCCTCTTGGCTGTGTTGAAGGTCGGGATGTTCCATAAGGTTTTAATCAATCTCCTGAAGAATTGCACATGCTGCCTCCACTGTGCTCACGTTCTTTATTACAATGCTTCGCTTGCCGTTTTGCTCGCGGAGATTACACTCGCGCGGATGATTCTGGATAAAGGCAATGAGCTTGTCGAAAGCCTCGCTTTGGTAGTAAGGGCTGTCGGTATTGCTGACCAAGAAGAGGCTGAGCTGTCCCTTCTTCAGTACAACCTTCTCCATACCCAGCTTCTTTGCCATCCGGCGGAGACGAACAATGCGGATTAGTTCCTTTCCTTCTTTCGGTATCTTGCCGAAACGGTCTTTCAATCGTTCCGAGAAAGCCTGTATGTCGCGCTCCTCTTCCATGTTATCCAGCTCACGATAGAGCGAGATACGCTCCGAATCGTTTGGAATATATGTAGGAGGGAACATCAGTTCAAGGTCGCTCTCGATATGGGTGTCGTGCACGTATTCGCTTCCCGAATCCTGTTTCTTCTCACCCGTATCGGCATAGAGGTCGGCAAACTCTTCAGTCTTGAGCTCATCAACGGCTTCTTCAAGAATTTTCTGATATGTTTCGTAGCCAAGGTCGGCAATGAAGCCGCTTTGTTCGGCTCCCAACATATTACCTGCCCCGCGGATATCAAGGTCCTGCATGGCTATATGAATGCCGCTTCCAAGCTCCGAGAAGTTCTCTATGGCCTGCAACCTACGGCGTGCCTCCTGTGTCAGAGTGGAGAGTGGGGGAGAAAGCAGATAGCAGAAAGCCTTACGATTGCTTCTTCCCACGCGGCCACGCAGCTGATGCAGGTCTGATAGCCCAAACTGCTGAGCATCGTTGATGATGATGGTATTTGCGTTGGGTACGTCAATACCGTTCTCCACTATGCTGGTGGCAATCAATATGTCGTATTCGTAGTTGACAAAGTCGAGGATAATCTTTTCCAACTTCTCAGGCTCCATCTGTCCGTGCCCCACGGCTATGCGGGCGTCGGGCACTTCCCTACGAACCAATGCCTCTATTTCATATATGTTTTGAATGCGGTTGTTGATGAAGAATACCTGTCCGTTGCGGCTCATCTCGAAGTTGATGGCCTCACGAATGATATCCGGATTGAAACGTTCCACTTCGGTCTGCACCGGATAACGGTTGGGCGGGGGCGTGGTGATGCTGCTCAAGTCGCGTGCACCCATTAGCGAGAACTGCAACGTTCGTGGAATAGGTGTTGCCGTCATTGTCAGCGTGTCTACATTCACTTTCATCTGACGGAGCTTCTCCTTGGTAGCCACACCAAACTTCTGCTCCTCGTCGATGATAAGCAATCCGAGGTCTTTAAACTTGACGTCCTTGCTTACTATGCGATGCGTACCGATTAGGATGTTTATATCACCGCTGGCAACCTCCTTCAGCGTGGCTTTGATTTGCGCTGAGGTCTTTGCCCGGCTTATGTAGTCAATCCTACAA
>CAVGKO010000212.1:0-2832 GCA_963629885.1 Anaerobutyricum sp. | reverse complement strand
GCCTATTAGGCGGTCGTATTGGGCTCCCATGGGGCGATAGTAGACGCAGATGGTGTATTCGTTTTCCGCTTGATAATAATCGCCTTCTGTAGGGCCTGTCTCTCCGACATGGCTGCCGGAGGGCACAAACAGATACTGATAGTTGTAGCTGCCTTGTTTCAAGAGCACTGCCTTTTCATAGCGCTTGGTCTCGAAATTGTATCCCATCTTGCTCTTCTCGTCAAGCACGTTGTGGAAGAGGTCGCCACTAAGGTAGATGCTCCCGTTGAGGAGAGGCTCGCACTCCAAAGCAAAGTGGACAATGAAATAGTCTGCCTCAGTCTCCGGATTGTCGCAGCTGCTACAACGGATAAAGAAGCGGCCGTCTTGGTCCTGGTCGTATTGATAGGTCTGATTGCTACGCTCAAGGTCTGTTGTCAGCTCTACATTATAATAAGGGTTGTGGAACGACACATGCTCCACGTGCATGCCGTTATATTTTGTGCTCAAGAACTCCGTGCGACGATATTCGTTTCCGGCAGGGAAAATCAGACTGCGGTTGTTGGAATAAGTTATCTTATTGTCGGAAATAGACGTAGGCTGAATGCCCGAGACGGTATTGTCGCGACGGTTGTTCTGGTAGACAAACACCTTTAGGTCGGTTTGCGGGTAGGGGATAGAGAAGTTTTTGGTGTTGATGCTGAAGCTGACCTGTTGATGGCTAAGGTTGGTGTCGATGTCGGTGTTGCCACTAACAGAGGCGGATAGCTCCACCCTTGGCTCCACAACCGAGAAGCAGGCGGTAAGAAGAATCCTCTCGGGTGCGTCTTCCTTATAAATCTGGACGGCATAGTTGCCCGATACTTTAAACCGGATATCATCGTTGGGCAGCAGAAGGTTGTAGTTGGTGTAGCCCGTTGTGGTACTTATGGAAGTGGCATAATCGTCGATGGTTAGTCCTTGAAACCCACTCATATATTGGATGGGAGAGAGGATGGACTTCTGCCATGAGGCATCGCAGTGGACGATGGAGTAGCAATAGCGCTCAACGCCTTGCTCCAAGACATCGAAATTAATCTGAATCTGCTCGCTTCCTTCAAGCTCGATGTAGGGCGAAGAGATAAGCTCGTCCGCCACCTTTACCTGAAGCGACTTGATAAGATTGCTGTTAACGTCAGTAAAATACGTCTGCTGGGCGCTGCCGGGGGCTACCCCAAGGAAAAACATCAGGAATAATAAACCGTATACTCTCATCTCTCTATTCTTTTTTAGACGGGGTAAAATTATGGAATTATTTCCTTATTTCTTTCCAAGGATTATGCTTTAAAACATGAAAAATGTATACTTTTGCGGAAAATTACGTATAAACAATTTTAACTGTATCATGGCAAATGTGATTAAGATTAAAAAGGGTTTAGACATTAATCTGAAAGGCAAGGCTTCGGAAGTGCTGCTAAATGCCGGGGTGAGCGATAGTTACGCTATCGTCCCTGACTACTACAACGGCATTGTTCCCAAGGTTGTTGCCAAAGTAGGAGATAAGGTCAAAGCCGGTTCTCAATTGATGATTGACAAGAACCGCCCGGAAATCAAGTTCGTTTCGCCCGTCAGTGGTGAAGTGACTGCCGTAAACCGAGGAGAGAAGCGTAAGGTGCTTAGCATAGTGGTTAAGCCGGATGCGCAAATCGAGTATGAGGATTTCGGTAAGAAGAATGTGTCTTCGCTTAGTGGCGAAGAGGTGAAAGAAGCATTGCTCAATGGAGGTATGTGGCCTTTCATCAAACAACGTCCGTACGACATAGTAGCTACGCCTACGGATGAGCCTCGCGACATTTTTGTGTCGGCTTTCTATTCTGCCCCGTTGGCTCCTAATTTCGACTTTATCCTGAAAGGTCAGGAGGAAGATTTCCAGACAGGGTTGGATGCCCTGGCAAAGCTCACGAAGGGGAAAGTCTACGTAGGCATCAAGAAAGGCTCTTCCGTGAAGGTGAAAGGCGTTGAAACCGTTGAGTTCGAAGGACCTCACCCGGCAGGCAACGTAGGTGTGCAAATCAACCATATCAAGCCGGTGAACAAAGGCGAGGTTGTATGGGTGGTAAATCCTGCGGACGTAATCATCATCGGTCGTTTGTTTAACAAGGGCGTAGCCGATTTCAGCCGTTTGGTTGTTATCACCGGCTCTGAAACAACCCAGAGAGGATACGTTAAGGCTACCTCCGGTTGCACCATCAACAGTTTGGTTAGCGGAAAGATTGCGGAAGGCGGCGATGACCTACGTATCATCAGCGGCAATGTGTTGACCGGAACGAAAGTAGGCAAAGACGACTATCTCGGCGCATACGACAATCAAATCACGGTAATCCCCGAAGGAAACAACACTGACGATTTCTTTGGTTGGGCTACTCCTGGATTCGGAAAGTACAGCGTAAGCCATTCCTTCTTCACATGGCTGGCTCCCAAGAGCAAAGAGTATGTGATAGATGCACGAATCAAAGGTGGGAAACGAGCCATGATAATGTCGAACGAATACGACAAGGTGTTCCCCATGGATATCTATCCCGAATACCTTCTGAAGGCCATCATCGCTTTCGATATCGACAAGATGGAGAACTTGGGCATCTATGAGGTTGCTCCTGAGGACTTTGCTCTTTGCGAGTTTGTTGACACTTCCAAGATTGAGATTCAGAAAATCGTACGTCAAGGATTGGATTTGTTGTACAAGGAAATGAATTAATAACATAAAAATCATAAGAAATTGAAAGCGTTAAGGAATTACCTCGACAAGATTAAGCCTAACTTTGAGGAAGGCGGAAAGCTGGCGATGTTCCGTTCCGGGTTCGAGGGCTTCGAGAC
>CAVGKO010000211.1:0-2842 GCA_963629885.1 Anaerobutyricum sp. | reverse complement strand
CGGTATCACTGACGGTTTGATGACAACAGTTCACTCTACAACAGCTACACAGAAGACTGTTGACGGTCCTTCTATGAAGGATTGGAGAGGTGGTCGTGCTGCTTCTGGCAACATCATCCCGTCTTCTACAGGTGCTGCTAAGGCTGTAGGTAAGGTTATCCCTGCTTTGAACGGCAAACTGACCGGTATGTCAATGCGTGTTCCGACTTTGGACGTTTCTGTTGTTGACTTGACAGTTAACTTGGCTAAGCCGGCTTCTTATGCTGAGATTTGCGCAGCTATGAAGAAAGCTTCTGAAGGTGAATTGAAGGGTATCCTTGGTTATACTGAAGATGCAGTTGTTTCTTCTGACTTCCTCGGTTGCACTCTTACTTCTATCTTCGATGCTAAGGCAGGTATCGCTTTGACTGATACATTCGTAAAGGTTGTTTCTTGGTATGATAACGAAATCGGTTATTCTAACAAGGTTCTCGACCTGATTGCTCACATGGCATCAGTAAACTGCTAATTCGTTACCGATTATAGATTAAAGCCGTATCTTTCGAGGTACGGCTTTTTTTGTATACTTTTGCTACTCCATGAAAACCTATCAACTCATAACCATACTTGGCCCAACAGCTTCCGGCAAGACGCCTTTCGCTGCGGCATTGGCCGACAGGTTGGGTTCGGAGATTATCAGTGCTGATTCCCGTCAGGTATATCGTGGCATGGACCTCGGAACGGGGAAAGACTTGGCAGACTATACCGTAAACGGCCGGATTATCCCCTATCACTTAATAGATATCTGCAATCCGGGATATAAATATAATGTATTCGAATATCAACACGATTTCTTCCGCGCTTATCAGTCGATACATGAGAAGGGACTCTTACCAATCCTTTGTGGTGGCACAGGAATGTACATCGAAGCGGTATTAAAAGGTTATAAGCTGTTGGATGTTCCGCAAAACCCTGCGCTAAGGGAGTCGCTAAAAGACAAATCGCTCGTCCAATTGGAAGAGATTTTGGCAACCTACAAGGTGTTGCACAACAAAACAGACGTTGACTCGGCACAGCGGGCAATTCGTGCTATCGAGATTGAAGAGTACTACAAGACACAAGCTCCGGATGCCAATGAGTATGACCCCATAGACAGTCTGATTATCGGTATTGACATCAATCGAGAGCTACGAAGAGAAAAAATATCCCGACGGCTGCGTACCCGCCTCAACGAGGGTATGGTGGACGAGGTGAAAAGCATCATTGCCTCCGGAGTCAAGCCTGAGGACCTTATCTATTATGGTTTGGAATACAAATACCTCACACTATATATCATTGGCGAACTCACCTACGAAGAAATGGTGACAAAACTGGAGATAGCCATTCATCAGTTTGCCAAGCGGCAAATGACTTGGTTTAGGGGAATGGAACGTCGTGGGTGCACCATCCATTGGATAGATGCCGCCCTGGCGACAGAAGAAAAGATAGAAAAAACCTTGGAGTTATTGAAAGGACAAGACAAATGACAACAATTGACGATTTTAAGAACAAAGACAATTTCTTCCTCATGGCCGGTCCATGTGCAATTGAAGGGGAAGATATGGCTATGCATATTGCTGAAAAGATTGTAGGTATCACCCAAAAGCTGAACATTCCTTACATCTTTAAAGGTTCATACCGTAAGGCTAACCGTTCACGGGTGGATTCTTTTACCGGGATTGGCGACGAGAAAGCGCTTAAGATATTACGTAAGGTGGGCGAAACATTCCACGTCCCAACCGTCACAGACATTCATGAGGCACATGAAGCAACCATGGCGGCTGAATATGTTGATGTGCTTCAGATACCGGCTTTCCT
The DNA here is from genome assembly GCA_963629885.1 of Anaerobutyricum sp. Classification (GTDB taxonomy): domain Bacteria; phylum Bacteroidota; class Bacteroidia; order Bacteroidales; family Tannerellaceae; genus Parabacteroides. Next base: position 1,006 of record CAVGKO010000211.1, on the reverse strand, counting down.
TTGTCGTCAAACCGACTTGTTGGTTGCAGCAGCAAAGACCGGAAAGATTGTCAACATAAAGAAGGGACAGTTCCTATCGCCGGGAGCTATGCGGTTTGCCGCAGAGAAAGTGTCGGATTCGGGCAACAATAACATCATAATTACAGAACGAGGCACAACATTCGGCTACACAGACCTGGTTGTTGACTTTCGCGGGATTCCTCAGATGCAAACGTTCGGTTACCCGGTTGTGATGGATGTCACCCACTCCTTGCAACAACCAAACCAGACATCCGGTGTTACAGGCGGTCTGCCTGCTTTGATTGAAACAATTGCCAAGGCAGCCATTGCCGTGGGAGCGGACGGCCTTTTCATTGAGACCCATCCGGAACCTTCTAAGGCAAAGTCCGATGGAGCCAATATGTTGCAATTGGATTTGTTGGAAGGATTACTCACTCGCCTCACACGAATCAGAGAGGCTATTAAAGGATAGGTTATCCTAATCTACTGATTTTTCGTAGCCTGTCTTCGTCTATCAGCTTAATCTTTCTACCGTCGATGGCGATGATACGCTCATTAACAAAGGTAGACAACGTGCGGATTGCATTTGATGTGGTCATATTCGACAGGTTTGCCAAATCTTCACGTGAGAGATAAATACTGAGCGTAGCCCCATCTTCTTCCAACCCATAACTGTCTTTTAAGAATAGTATAGACTCTGCCAAACGACCTCGGATATGCTTTTGTGTAAGGTTGACGGTACGCTCATCGGCAACACCTAAGTCTATTGACAATTGGCGTATGAAGAACATAGCCAAATTCAAGTTGCCCATCAACAAATCGGTAACCACAGTCATCGGTATCATACATACAACCGACTCCTCAAACGCAGATGCATTAGTCAGATAGTTCTCTCCGGCAAAGGCAGCACGATAACCAAAGTATTGTATCGGCTTAATCATTCGAATGATTTGACTTCTACCGCCAACACCATCCTTAAAGATTTTCACCTTCCCTCTCAATAAGC
>CAVGKO010000210.1:0-2852 GCA_963629885.1 Anaerobutyricum sp. | reverse complement strand
CTATTAGTAACAGTCGTTTCTTCATGCTTAAGTCCGTTTTTGTTTTCTTTCGGGGGCAAAGGTAGGCGTGCTTCCACTCTTGTGTCATTACCCAAACCAAGCAATATATGTTCCTTTTGTTCGATTTTTGCACGAAAAACGATTATCGACGCAACAATCGTTACCTTTACGTCGGTAATTGCAAGCAAACAAAGCCATGAAACAGCCTCAACTCCTAACACTGCAAAACATATTCGACGTACTGAACAAAGACCATAAGCTTCCCTCCAAGTCGTTCTTCAAGGAAGGGCTTGGGGTGGTGCTCAACATGAGCCAATTCCTGCAGCCCTTCATCCACGACACCCCAACCCCTTACATCCTTGAGGACTATCGCCTCGGGTATATCAAGCAGGGCTTCATGCACGGGATTATCAGCCTAAAGGAATACACCATCACCGCCGGGCATATCGCTTTCATTACGCCGGGCACCATTGTTGAGCCGATAGACATAAGCGACGACTTCCTGATAATGGGCATGGGGGTACATAGCGATTTGTTCCACATTGCCCACTCCGGCAAACTGCCCGAGTTGTTTGGCGGCAAACAGAAAAACGGCATCCTTGCCATAGGAGAGGAGGAGGGGATAGTGCTCGACCATATGTTTCGCATGCTCTACGAGATTGTTATCACTCAGGAAAGCGATGAGGTGACCAACCATATCATTGCCGCCATCACAGCCTACTACAACAACCTCTTTGCCCGCCACCAAACGGCGCGCCCTTCCACGCATGCCTCCGGCGATATCTTCGATAGGTTCCTCCAGCTTGTCAACGAGCATTGTGAGGAGCAGCACCATATTGCCTTCTATGCCGACAAGGTATGCCTCACGGAACGATACCTCAGCACCGTTGTTCGCCAAACGAGCGGCATCACGGCAAAGGAGTGGATTGACAAGGCGATAATAACCAAAGCCAAGGTGATGCTACGCCACAGCAACAAGAGTGTGGCACAGATAGCCGACACGCTTCACTTCCCCACCGACTCCTTCTTCTGCAAATACTTCAAGCGGCTCACCGGATGCACCCCGCAGGAATACCGTAAAGACCTGCCGCCCTCAGCCGAATCGTTGCACCAAGGCCCCACGCATGTAGATATTTCTTCGTAATCTTGCACCCGCAAATCAGAAAGAGATATGAAATATATATGGCCTTTGGTGTTTTTCGTGTTGCCAATCCTCGGCTTGTCGTACGTCTTGTGGCATGTTTGGCATCTGCTGCCGTTGCCCCTTGTGTGGCGACGGGTGGTTGTGGGCATCTGCTTGGTGCTCTTTCTCTCCCTCTTCGTTGCGTTCTCGGGAGCACTTGAGAGACTACCGATGGGCATCGCTTCCATTATATATACCACGGGCAATTCTTCCATCTTCGTGATGCTCTACCTCGTGATGCTCTTTCTTATGCTCGACGTCGCTTCCTTGGTGCATATCATCCCGAGGGCATGGCTCTTCAATAACGGATATATGGCTCTTGGCATAAGCCTCGTGATGCTTGCCGTCTTTGGCTACGGTAATGTGCATTATAATAGGAAGGCAAGAGTGCCCGTGGAGGTAACCACCGGGAAGGATGCTTCCGCAAAGATTGTCTTCCTCAGCGACCTCCACCTTGGCTATCACAACCATCTCGGCGAACTAAAGAGGTGGGTGGACATGATTAACGCCGAGCATCCCGACTTGATATTGATTGGCGGCGACATATGCGACATTAGCGTGCGGCCGCTCATGGAGGAAAACATGGCGGAGGAGTTTCGCCGCCTCAATGCCCCCGTATATGCCTGTCTTGGCAACCACGAATATTATAGCGGGGTGTCGTCCTCCATGCAGTTCTATCGCGAGGCGGGTATCACCCTCCTTCGCGACAGCGTGGCGAAGGTTGACGGCCTCTGCATCATTGGTCGCGACGACCGTACCAACCCTCGCCGCCGGGCATTGATGGCCCTCATCCCCGAAGAAAACGATGCGGAGAAGAGCCGGGAGTTCACCATCCTTCTCGACCATCAGCCCCATTGTCTTGAGGAGGCAGAGCATGCCGGCATCGACCTTCAACTTAGCGGCCACACTCACCACGGACAAGTATGGCCCGTCTCCATGATTACCGATGCCATCTTTGAAGACGCCTTCGGGAAACTACAGAAAGGCAACACCCTCTACTACGTCACCTCCGGCATGGGCATCTGGGGCGGCAAGTTCCGCATCGGCACCCGCTCGGAATACGTAGTGATAAACATCATACCCACTCCCCGCTGATAGCAACAAAGAGTGTGGCGAGAGGTGTCCAAATAGCCGGGAAATGCAATCCAAGGAAATGGTTTTGTGTAGGACGAAAATCAACTTGATATCAAATTTCATCAAACTTGATATCAAAATCGGGCAAATTTGATATCAAGTCCGTTATTCACTGCCCAACTAAAATAAATTCAAACGCCTTATATACCCTTGAGTAGGAGCTTACGCTCAATGGGGCCTATCAGAAATCAATCACGAAGCCAAACATGCAATGGAAATTATAAGAATGCTATATTCGCAGTCTAATTGAAGACTGTCCTAAAAAGGGGAAGTTCACAGCAGCATGGAGCAATATTCTGAACTAAACATTTTTCTCGACACACTCTGCCATTACGGCAGGATGACATCGGAGGCAGAGCAAGACATACTTTCGAGAATTACAATCGAACATCGTCCCAAGGGCTATGAAATCATCAGAAAGGGACAAGTGATAAGCAGTTTTTTCATCGTCAAGCAGGGATTGGTGCGTGCCTACTACATGAAGGGAAGCGCAGAGATAACCAGTTGGTTTGCCTATGAGGGACAAATAGCGGTT
>CAVGKO010000209.1:0-2866 GCA_963629885.1 Anaerobutyricum sp. | reverse complement strand
TAAAATAAAAAAAAGGCGGATTTTGGTTGCAGATGAAGCCGCAATGCAACGTAAATGGTTTACAAGATGTAAAATCTGTTGCAAACCCAGTGGAAAGAAGAGCCTTGCCTACAAGTGCTCCGGCAAGAGATTTGGGAGGGAAACAAAAGACGGGACTTCCCGGGAAGAAAGATATATCTTTCGAAGGCAAAAGACGGGACTTTTGATGTCAAAAGATATATCTTTTAAACGCAAAAGACAGGACTTCCTAAAGGGAGGAGACCTGTCTTTTGCTTAATACAATCTATATGTATAAGGGTGACTGCTTGGTATTATTCAAAGCTGTTCACGGTGAAGGTGAACATAAGCGTTGAGCAAAGCGGGATGTAGGGGTTGGTGTAGTTTTGGTCGCCATAACCCAATTCATAGGGGATGATAGTCTCCACCCTATCGCCCACACGTACTTCAAGCAAGAGAGCCGCCAAGCCTTTGATGAGATACTGGCTGTCGAGGTCCAGCGTGTCGTCTATCGGAGTCTCGTCGCTCTCCCCGGCAATAATCGTATTGGATACGGGTAGTTTGCCAAGGATAGACACTTTTACATTCGAAGTGGAGGTGGGATGCAAACCTTCGCCCTCCGAGAGTATACGATAGAGCAATGTATCATTGTCAACAACCAATCTTTCGTAGAGGAAGCTTCCGTCGTCTTCCCTTTCAGCCAATCTTGCCTGAAAATACTCCTCATTTTCGGCAATCCACTCCTTCTCTGCTTCGGTATAGGCATCCATAACCTTACCGTTGTCGTCGCTACAAGCCGCGAAGCCGAGCGTCATCATCACTATTCCGCAAAGGAACACATACATCTTTTTCATCTTTTATCCTCCTAAAAAAATCAGACTAATATTTCTTCTCGTTGGCCAAGTTCCAAAGATTGAGGAAAGAGGCCTTTGTTATGTCAACAATCTTTGCCCAGTTGATTTTGTCTACATGGTCGCTTGGCTGATGATAGTCGGGGTGACCGTTGGTGTGATACCAAATGATGGGGATATCGCGCTTGGCGAAAGAGCTGTTGTCGCTCCCTCCTACCGGCTTGTCCCATGGGTGATAGTTGGGCTTCAGATTGAAGTGATACTTTTCGATGTCGTTTTTCAGCCAATCGCCGAAAGCCTTGTTTGCTTCGGTATAGAAATAATCGAAGTGCTCGGGGATGGCTTCGTTTGAGTTTCGGCCAATCATGTCGTAGTTGAGATATCCCTTGATGGCTTTCTGGAAGGGGCAGCTAAGCACAAAATACTCGGAGCCCAAACAACCCTTCTCTTCCCCGTCCCAAAAGGCGAAGATAACGGTGCGCTCGGGTTGCTTGCCCGATGCAAGGAACGCCTTGGCAAGCTGAAGGACGGCAGACACTCCGGAGGCATTGTCGTCGGCACCATTATATATCTTGTCGCCCTCAAGCGTGGGGTCGATGCCGAGATGGTCGTAGTGAGCTCCCACAACAACATATTCATTAGGATTCTTCCCTTCTATCTTACCTAATATATTACGCAGCGACAGCTTGCGGTGTACGCCCTCCTTTATGCGGGCAATGGAATCGGGGTGCACTTGGAAGCGCGCCTTTTTCTGACGCTCCGTATTGTAAGCCTCGAAAGGCTGGTAGTATGATTCGTTGAGTGGGGCTATCCCCATTGTCTTGAGACACGCTACTATATATTCCCCGGCGATGCGGCCGTCGCGTGTGCCGGCTTCGCGGCCATTAAGTTCGTCACTTGCCAAAAACCCGATATGTGCCTCCGCGTTGGTGCGGTTGATTACGCTGAGGCCCTTCTCTACGGGCGATTGCGCCCAAAGCGTAGCAGACAACATGAGAGATGCTGCCGTTAGAGCTATATTCTTCATTATTGATTGTGTTTAAAAAATTCGGAGGCAAAGATAATGTAAATAAGCGTACGGTATATTGTAAGAGGATGTACGCCCTGCCCCGGAGGTTAGCGGCAGTGGAATTACTGCCGGAGGTAGTAGTGGTTGTTTTCAGCTTAGTTTTTGATATCGGCGTCTATTGTTGCCAACAGACGACGTATCTCAGCATTCAAACGTTGACTCATTGCGCCTTGTCCCATCGACTGATAACGCTCAGCCTGATAGCGCAACATCGCTAACATACGAAGGTTTCCTTCGTTTCTACTTGTTGTAATCATAATTTTCGTGTTTTAAACCTTCCACCCTTGGAAGGCAGTTGATAATCTTTTTTCTCTTTATTCTCGCTGCAAAGATAAGTCCAAACGACAGAAATTATGTTGTAAAACATATAAAATCCACCAATCTTTACAACTATTTAATCCGGAGAAACAGATTTTAGGCAGGCGTTAAATGACGCCAAAGTGCTTCAGAGCATTGTATATGCCATCATCATCAACCGAATCGGTAACATATCGGGCCGAGAGCTTCACGTCGTCGGCGGAGTTACCCATAGCCACCCCTATGCCAACATGTCGCAACATGGCTATGTCGTTGCCGCCGTCGCCAAAGGCCATACTTTCTTCTGTTTTGATATTGAAGTATTCCAACACATGGTCGATGCCCACACTCTTGCTACCCCCCTGGGGCACAACGTCGGCAAACAAGGGGTTCCAGCGGGTGGCTTCGCAGTGAGGGAGCACCGTCATCACCCTCTGCTCGTCGCCCTCGGGGAAGAAGGCAATAAGCTGATAGACCTCACCCTTGATATCGCTAAGCGGGGCAATTGGCGGCGCGGGGAAGTTCAACAAATCGAACATCTCTTGCACCGTGGCATCTATGTAGTTCATATATATCTGCTTCTCCTGCACAAAAGCACAGGGGAAGGGATTCGCATGCATATAGCGAATCAAGGCATCAATGTCGGCAGAGG
>CAVGKO010000208.1:0-2882 GCA_963629885.1 Anaerobutyricum sp. | reverse complement strand
AAGATATTATATCCAATCGGCATTGGTCTTGCCCGACGAAGACAAGCGTAAACAAGAAATGGGTTCGTTACTTCGGATTAACGATTCGTTCAAGAAAATAATCATTGTGAAGGATGACATTAAACCATGGCGTGATGCAAATGGCATCCTCACAATGGGATTGTTTGACTTTTTGATGAAGCCTGACAGCCTTGAACAATAAGCCCGACGTTTGCCCGGACTTGCTGATGTAGGCGCGGCAAAAAAGGCGGTTTTTACCAAGGGACCGACCCTTTTGCTCGAAAGGACCGACCCTTTTGCTCGAAACGGTCGGTCCTTTGGTTTTTGCCATCCGAACGGACGTCGGGATTTCAACATCATTTTAATGGCGTTCAAATGTCATTAAAACGACGGATTGGTTTAGTCATGGAGAGTAATCGTGATGCCGTTCTTTGCGTTTCTTTTTAGGTCTTCGGGTTTTAGAACAAGGTCGTTCCACTGCAGCAGGTCTATGTCGATGGGGATAATGCCCGCCTGCTTGCCCTGAGGCGTACGCCCCAATTTCTTCTCCATCTGCTTGAATATGGCAGTGAGCGCATCCGGAGCCTCCATGGTAAGGGCAACAGCCATGCAATTGAGGAATAGCCCCGAGCCCTCCATCCCTTCCGGCTCGGTGTATTTGGGCGACGAGATGCGTATCGAAGGGAAACGCTCTCTTAGCAGCTCTAAGGCTATAGCGATGTTCTTCTCGCTATCGTGATTGGAGCCGAGAGCGATAACCACCCTGTTCATTTCAGTCTTTTTCATAGGGCTCAAAGGTACGAAAGATTTTATGCCGCCAACGGCGGAATACCTAAAGGTAGGTATTGACGGCTCTTTTGGTTGGATATATTTTTGCACGAGATTTTTTGGGGTAGTATGAGATTATCAGAACTTCACACCGGAGAGAAGGGTGTTATTGTTAAGGTGATGGGGCGCGGAGCTTTCCGCAAACGTATCATCGAGATGGGATTTATCCGAGGAAAAGAAGTGGACGTCATTCAGAATGCGCCGCTCAAAGACCCCATCCACTATCGTGTCATGGGATACGACGTATCTCTCCGACGTGGCGACGCAGCAATGATAGAGGTGGTGAGCGCAGCCGAATATGCAGAGGCACAGATATCGCATCCCAACGAAACCCGTCCGGCAAAATCCTACATACAACCCTCAACCGAAGACCTACGGGAGATTGCCCTCAGCCGGGGGAAAACAATCAACGTTGCCTTGGTAGGTAACCCCAACTGCGGAAAGACCTCGCTTTTCAACTATGCCTGCGGAGCCCATGAGCATGTGGGTAACTATAGCGGGGTGACGGTAGATGCCAAAGAGGGTTCTTTCCATCAGGACGGCTATACGTTTCGCATCGTTGACTTGCCGGGCACCTACTCCCTCTCGGCTTATACCCCGGAAGAAATCTATGTGCGCCATTACCTTGGTGACGAGCAGCCCGACGTTGTCATCAACGTGGTAGACGCCTCCAACCTGGAGCGTAATATGTATCTCACCACTCAGCTGATTGACATGGATGTCCGCTCGGTCATCGCACTCAATATGTACGACGAGCTGGAGCGTTCGGGCGATAAGTTCGACTACGAGTCCCTTGCACAAATGATTGGTACACCTATCGTGCCCACCGTGAGCCGCACCGGCAAGGGGGTCAACGAGCTTTTCAAACGTGTCGTGAAGGTGTACGAAGAAGAAGACCCCGTTATCCGTCATATCCACATCAACTATGGGGAAGTCTTGGAGAAAGGTATCAACAACGTGAGGGAAGCCATCTTGGGTAGCGGCAACATTGCCATAAGCCTGTCGAAGCGCTACCTCTCCATCAAACTCTTGGAGAAAGACCCCGAGACGGAGAAGGTCATAAAGGAGTTCCCCTCCTCCGAGGCCATCCTTAAGGAACGAGACCGCAGCGTTGCCGAGATTGAGGAACTCTTGCAGGAAGACTCCGAGACAGCCTTCACGGATGCCCGCTATGGGTTTATCTCCGGTGCCTTGCGTGAGACCTTCACCCAAAACAAGATTAAGGAAGCAACCAGCACACAGCTCATCGACCTGTTCGTAACGCATAAGGTGTTGGGCTTTCCCATCTTCATCCTCTTCATGTGGATTATGTTTGAGGCAACGTTCCATTTGGGTTCCTATCCGATGGAGTGGATTGAATCGTTGGTGGGCTGGATTGGCGACTTCGTGCGTGGGACAATGAGTGAAGGTCCGCTGAAGGACCTTTTGGTGGACGGCATCATCGGTGGCGTTGGCGGCGTCATTGTCTTTCTCCCCAACATACTTATTCTGTATCTGTTCATCTCCTTCATGGAGGACTCGGGATATATGGCGCGTGCTGCCTTCATCATGGATAAGATAATGCACAAGATGGGTCTCCACGGCAAATCGTTTATTCCCCTTGTGATGGGCTTCGGTTGCAATGTGCCTGCCATAATGGCTTCGCGCACCATCGAGAGCCACAACAGCAGGATGATTACGATGCTGATTAATCCGCTTATGAGTTGCAGCGCAAGGCTGCCGGTATATGTGTTGCTCGCCGGGACGTTCTTCCCCGAGAGCGCCGGCACGGTTCTCATGTCGATGTATGTATGCGGCATAGTGTTGGCAATTGTGATGGCACGGCTGTTCAAGCGTTTCTTGTTCAACAGCGAGGATGTACCCTTCGTAATGGAGCTTCCGCCATACCGTATGCCTACGATGCGGTCGATACTTATTCACATGTGGGAGAAAGCCAAGCAGTATCTCCACAAGATGGGAGGCGTCATTCTTGTTGCTTCCATTATAATATGGTTCTTGGGTTATTTCCCCCGCCACAACGAGAAGGAGGATGTTTTTGACAAGCAGATAGCAGA
>CAVGKO010000207.1:0-2887 GCA_963629885.1 Anaerobutyricum sp. | reverse complement strand
TCCAATCGCAAAAGTAGTAAAAAAACAACAATCGGTAACACGATGCTTTAAAAGTTTTACAAAAGCATTATTTTTGTCGCACGTAACAATTATATATATAGTAGGTAGGGATGGATGGGAAGAAAATAAAGGTACAGGCTATAATAAACCCTATTTCCGGTGTCGGTTCGAAGAGAAAGATTCCAAAGATGATTGAGCGGATATGCGAGAAGGACGGCTATCCGTTGGAGATTTCTTTCACCGAATATGCGGGGCATGCCAGCAAATTGACACGGAAGGCCATTGATAATGGTGCCGATTGTATCATAGCGGTAGGTGGAGATGGCACGGTGAATGAGGTGGCCCGAGCTATGGTCCATTCGGATGTTGTTTTAGGGATTGTTCCTAAGGGGTCGGGTAACGGACTTGCCCGCGAGTTACATATCCCGATGGATGTCAAACGGGCATTGGAACTGATTGTCAAGGGGCATGTTTCCACAATTGATTGTTGCGAGGCGAACGGTAGAGTATTCTTTTGCACCTGTGGGGTGGGTTTTGACGCTGCAGTGAGCCAAAAGTTCGCCGGGGAAAAGCGGCGGGGCTCCCTTACATATATAAAGAATACTGTGGCGGAATATCTGAGCTACAAACCGGAGGTGTATGAACTCTTGGTGGATGACCAAACGATTAAGGAGAAGGCCTTCTTGGTGGCTTGTGCCAATGCATCGCAATACGGGAACAACGCCTTCATTGCTCCTCATGCCAACATACAAGACGGACAAATGGATTTGACCATCTTGTCGCCTTTCACGCCATTGGACATAGCGCCGTTGGCCATTCAGCTGTTCACAAAGCAGATTGATCGCAACAGTAAGATAAAGACCATGAAGGCACGTAAGGCTACCATTATCCGTCAGCATCCGGGGGTGATGCATCTTGATGGAGAGCCGGTGGAGGCTGACAGCCGTATTGATATATCCGTCATACCACAGTCATTGCACGTAATAACCCCCGAGGTGGTGTCGTTCTCCGAGGAAGTGCAAAATCTGTTTGATGAGGTGACACGATTCTTCGACAAGAAGTTGCCTTACATTTTCAAATAAAAGTCTTTGGTTAGTGCCACGTATTCCGCGGTATGTTGGCGTCCGGGTTCTTCGAGGACCAGTGTGTCGTGGGGTATTTCTTCAGTTTCTGCACATGATAGTTCAATCAGCAATCGTTTGGGTTGAGCCCCGCGGACGGGTATAACGTCCGTTTGCCGGGAAACAAACAGCGTGTTCTTTTGGACAAGAGATTTCACTTCCTCCAATTGCTCGTAGGGGAGGATTAGGGCGATGCGTCCGTGAGGGGAGAGCAATGGGCGGGAGCTACTTATAAGTTCGGATAATGGCAGACTGTCGGTATGACGGGCTGTGGCGCGTTTGCTGTCGGGACACTTCAGGGAATTGACGAAATAGGGAGGGTTGGAGACAATAAGGTCGTAAACCTTTCTCCCGCCGGCAGAGGCGGAATACTCACTATAGGTGGCATGGATAACATTTATCCTTTCGGCAAACGGCGAGGCCAATACGTTCTCTTTGGCTTGAGCACAGGCATCGGCATCTATGTCGATGGCATCGATAAGCCCCGTACCCCGTTGGGCGAGCATCAGAGCGATGATTCCGGTGCCGGTCCCTACATCCAAGATGCTTTTGCTTTCAGTGATATCAGTCCACGCACCGAGTAAGACGGCATCGGTCCCGACCTTCATGGCGCATTTGTCGTGCCATACAGTGAATTGCTTGAATTGGAAGTAGGGATTTGCCATATCTGTTTTTGTGTTGCGAGAAGCAAAAGTAGTTGGATTTGCACGAAATGCAGTACCTTTGGCCCGCTTATTGTGAAGATTAAGGTATAATTGATAGGGAAACAGTGTTTATGAAAGCAAAAAGGAAGATGTTTGCCGAGGAGTCGTACGACGATTTGGATGATAATATGGGAATTATAATGCCTATTCTTACGGAGTGTGATGCAGATGAGGACTTCTCGGAGGGCATAGATAAGGTAGGGGAAACCATTCCCATCCTTCCGTTGAGAAATATGGTGCTATTCCCGGGAGTGGCTATGCCGGTCGTTGTTGGCAGGCCCAAGTCCATGCGTTTGATAAAGGAGGCAGTCCGCAGCAAGTCGTTGTTGGGTGTTGTCTGCCAAAAGGAAATGGATACTGAAGACCCGGGGTATGGTGATTTGTATACAACCGGCGTGGTTGCAGATATTGTCCGAGTGATAGAAATGCCCGATGGGTCTACCACGGTTATCCTTCAAGGAAAGAAGCGTTTCTTCCTGGAGTCGTTGGAGGAGACGGAACCCTATCTGACGGGTAAGATAAAGTTGTTGGAAGATAAGATACCGGACAGGTCGGACCACGAGTTTGAGGCTCTCATATCAACGATAAAGGACCAGACAATTAAGATGCTCAATTTTATGAGCGAGCCGCCGAAGGACTTGATATTCTTCATAAAGAACAACAAGAACTTGTTCTATCTTATCAACTTCTCGTGTAGCAACCTCCCCGGCAATGCATCCGAGAAGCAGGTGCTTCTGCGCATCGATGATTTAAGGGAGCGTGCCTACCGTTTGTCGTTTATGTTGAATAGGGAGTGTCAGTTGGTGGAGCTGAAGGCCTCCATCCAGATGAAGACGCATAAGGACTTGAACCAACAGCAGAAGGAGTATTTCCTTCAGCAGCAGATAAAGACCATCCAGGAGGAGCTTGGCGGCAACATAAACGATTTGGAGATAAAAGAACTGCGGGACAAGGCTTCGAAGAAACAATGGCCGGCTTCCGTAGCCGAGACATTCGAGAAGGAGGTGCGCAAGTTGGAGAGGTTGAACCCCCAGTCGCCCGACTACTCCGTTCAGATGCAAT
>CAVGKO010000206.1:0-2931 GCA_963629885.1 Anaerobutyricum sp. | reverse complement strand
CTTGTTGTACTCAAGCGACACATTTACCAACGAGCGGTTGTCGATAAGCGGTAAGCCAAAACCAAGGCTCACTCCGCACTCCTTGTATCCATTGCCTTTATATGTAGCATCACCGGTGTTGTTTATCTTCAGATAATAATCACTATAATGAACTCCAAGGCGATACCTTACACGGTTGAAATAATTGTGCTTCTGAATATTCGGAATATATTCGCCACCCAAAGCCACTCGTACTCTATCCTTAAAGGTGTTCTTCTCGCCCTCAAAGTAAGCCTTGCTCCACGTTTCATAGAGCACATCGGCGGCAAGCGTCAACTTGTTGCGCTTGACATACGATGCTCCAAAGCCGAAGGAGTTGGGCAGGTCGTACGCCTCATTCTTGATTGTGTCCGAGGTAAGGACCTCCGTTGTTCCACTGGTAGTGGCCTTATACGACATGTTCACCATAGTGGAATGCAACCTGTTCTTGGGCGAAAACGTAAACCCGAATACCAAATCCTCGTACTTACCGATAGGATGAGTATACTGAATACCGAAATCGAGTTTCATATCTCTCACATCAAGCTCCTGCCCCCTAACCGTATTGTATTCTGTGCTACTACCTACGATAGAAGACTGTTCATGAGTGATTGTTCCAAAGAAATACCCCACATTGGCACCTACGCTAAGGCGCTTCTTCCATACGTCTACCGCCACGCCGAGATACAAATCCTGAAGCCCGCCCGTTCCGGTATACGTTTCACCATAGTTATACCCGCCTTCCGTTGAACGCTGTGCGCCGTAGCTATACCCCACATAAGAGTAAGGCAAAAGCCCCACGCTCAGAGCCACACGTCTATGAACGGGAAACTGTAGTGCTATATATTCCACGTTTCCGTTTATATTCTTCTGTGTGTTGATTCCATCATCATACCACGACAACTGCCCCGAGATGCCGAAATCGAAGATAAAAGTCAACGAATCCATACAGCTATACGATGCAGGGTTCATCGGGTTGATTTGCTTTGGCGAACGCAAACCTACACCTACGCCACCCATGGCTCGTCCTGCACCGAACGAACGGTCAGCCAACTCTCCATAACCGAAGCGCGTGTAAGGCGAATTTGTGTTATTCTGCGCCGACGACGACAGCCCTATAAATATTAAAATACCTGCAATCAGTAGCCTCTCAATCTTCAACATTATTCTCTAAGATTTTTATTAATCTTTCCTCAACATCAAATTAATGCTTGCAAAGATGGAGTTTTTTAACCATCTTTCAAAATAAAACAGATATGCACCTGTTAAAAAATTTAAAGCCCAGGTGTGGCGCTCACGTATCAATATGGGCGAAAACCAATGATTTCGCGCACCTCTGCCAGTGTCTTTGCAGCGCTTGCACGTGCTTTCTCGGCACCCATACGGGCAACCTTTTCCATATAGGCATCGTTGGCACGGACCTCAAGGATACGTTCGCGGATAGGGGCACAGAAGTTGTTTATGTCTTCTGCCAACTGCTTCTTCATATCGCCATAGCGTATGGCACAGGTGTTATACTTCTCATTGAAATAGTCGTAGGTATCTTTCCCCGACACTATACTCATCATCGTAAAGAGGTTGGCAATGGGTTCGGGCTTCACGCTGTTGGGCTCCGTAGGTCCGGCATCGGTCACAGCCTTCATCACCTTCTTCTTTATCGTTGCACTATCGTCGATAAGATATATGGCATTTCCTTCGCTCTTGCCCATCTTGCCCGAGCCATCCAGGCCCGGCACCTTCACAGCCTTGTCAGACATATAGAAAGAGGCAGGTTCGGGGAAGAAGTCCACCTCAAAGGTGGCATTAAAGCGACGTGCAAAGCGGCGCGCCATCTCCATATTCTGTTCTTGGTCTTTGCCCACAGGCACCTTCACCGCCTTATGTATTATGATGTCGCCTGCCATCAATGTCGGGTAGGTCAACAACCCGGCACTCACGCTGTGGCGGTTGTTTTCATTCAATATCTCGCGCTCCACGTCTCCCTCTGCTGTATGCACGCGGTCGATATGCAACTGCTGACGTGCCTTATCCTTAAACGAGGCAGTACGCATCAGTTCGCCTATGCCGGCATTCATATTAAGGTATAGATAGAGCTCTGCCACTTCGCGTACGTCGCTCTGCACATATACGGTGGCTTTCTCAGGGTCGATGCCACAAGCCAGGTACTCTGCAAGGATTGTCTTTGCGCTCTCGCGTATGTTTGCGGGACGAGGGTGTGTGGTCAGCGAGTGCCAGTCGGCAATAAAGAAAAAGCAATTATACTCGTTCTGCATCTGCAGAAAACTCTTCACTGCGCCAAAGTAGTTGCCAAGGTGCAGATTACCGGTCGGCCTGATGCCGCTCACAACTGTTTCCATGTCTTTCGTTTCTTTATACGTTTTAGCTTAAACGGTGGCAAAGATAGCAATATCCTTACGGCACACAAAACACACCCTCCAAGCTATATTGATACATGGTATATCCTTTACCGCAAAAGAGCCCTGTCTTTTAATCGCCAAACATAAGTTTTTTAATTCTGTAATGCTTCCATAGTGCTTTTGCGACATCTCTGAGCGTTTGGAGATGCTTCCATAGTGCTTTTGTGACGTCTCTGAGCGCTTGGAGATGCTTCCATAGTGCTTTTGTGACATCTCTGAGCGCTTGGAGATGCTTCCATAGTGCTTTTGTGACGTCTCTGAGCGTTTGGAGATGCTTCCATAGTGCTATAAACTAAAAGAAGGTGCGCCGTAATTATTTCATACGACACACCTTCTACGGTTATAATCCCACCTTGTCTATTCTTGGGTAGAGACAGGGTAAGACCCCTTAAACAATTGAAAGATTGTTCTTACACATTTCAGGGTTTTTACTTAACAACAGCCTTCACTGCTGCTTCGCCCTCTACGCTCACTACTACAACACCTGCAGGTGCGG
>CAVGKO010000205.1:0-2934 GCA_963629885.1 Anaerobutyricum sp. | reverse complement strand
CGAGATATCGTCCACGGCATGGAACCCTCCGAAGGCCTTCACCAAGTGCTCCACCTCAATTACATTCTCTTGCCCCAAAGCCTCGGGGCGCTTCTCCATCGTTTCGCTTCCGCTCTTAAACTCGTCGAAGCGTTGCAAAATATCATCCGGACTCCCAATGCCCCTTATCTGCCCCTCGTGGAGGAATGCCACGCGATGGCAGCGGCGTATCTCGTCGATGTAGGGGGTCGACACGATGATGGTGATACCCCTCTCACGCAACGAGAGCAACATATCCCACAGCTCCTTGCGGCTCACAGGGTCGACACCCGTGGTGGGCTCGTCCAAAAGGAGCACATCGGGGCGGTGGATGAGGGCGCACGAGAGTGCCAGTTTCTGCTTCATGCCGCCCGACAATGCCCCGGCGCGACGTTTGCGGAAGGGCTCAAGTGGACTGTATATCGTCTTTATGCTGTCGTAGTTCGCATCAACACTGGTGCCAAAGAGGGTGGCAAAGAACTGAAGGTTTTCTTCCACCGAGAGGTCCTGGTAGAGCGAGAACCTGCCGGGCATATAACCAACGTGCCTGCGTATCTCGTTCATACCCTCCACCACGTCGTGTCCCATCACCATCGCCTCTCCGCCGTCGGGCAGCAGAAGGGTGGCGAGGATGCGGAAGAGGGATGTCTTGCCCGAGCCGTCGGGACCAATCAACCCGAACACCTCGCCCTTCTTCACGCTGAAGGACACATCCTTTAGCGCCTCCACCTTGCCGTAGCGTTTGCTGATGCCGTCAACTGTAATGATGTTCTCCATCTCAAAACTTCACTTCTCCATACATACCTATCTTGATGCCCCCGTCGTTCTCCACGGCTATCTTGGCGGCATACACAAGGTCGGCGCGCTCATCGTCGGTGAGCACTGTCTTGGGCGTGAACTCCGACTTCGACGATATCCACGTCACCTTGCCCTCATACTCCCGGCGCTCGCCGTCCCCATAGTCGGCAAACACCTTCACCCTTTGCCCCAGCTTTACGTCCTTGAGTTGGGCTGTGGTGAGGTAGGCACGCAGAAACATATTATTGATGTCTGCCACCTTGAAGAGCGGCTTTCCTACGGCAGCAAACTCGCCTGCCTCCATATATTTGTCGAGCACGGTGCCCGTGATGGGTGACGAGATGTAGCATTTCTCCAGCTGGTCTGCCACTTGTAGGCGCTGCAAATCGGCTGTGCTCATCTGGGCATTCAGACTGTTGGTGGATGTGCCGAGCGACGAGCGGAGGGCTTCCTCTTGGCGGCGCAACACCTGTAGCTGGCTATGGGCATCGTCTGCTGTCTTTTGGTTGACGGCACCCTCCCGGGCCAATCCGGCAAAACGTTGATATTCTTTCTCTGCCTTGGCTATCTGTTCCTGCAGGGCGGCTATCTGCTTCTTTACATCGGGACGTTGGGCGGCATACACATCGCGGGTGGCACCCACCTGCCGGGCCTTCAAAGAGAGCTGCACGGTATCTATCAACCCTATCACCACTCCCTCCGTAACGGGGTCGCCCTCGTTGATGTCCATCTTCATCAGCCTGCCGTTCTGCTCGGCAGACACCGTTATCTCCGTTGCTTCGAAGCATCCCGTGGCATCATACTCTTTCTCTCCGCCGGCACAGGCAGTGAGCACTGCGCCAAGCATCATTATCGTCAATTTGTTTGGTTTCATATATGTTGTCGTTTTAATTGCCATTTAAGTTCTTGAGTTCATACACTGCCTTCAATAGCTGTACCTCGTGGATGGCACGCTGCCCCCGTGCACGGCTCACGGCATTGATGTCGCGCACAAGCTCGTTAACGCTCTCCGTCCCCGCTGCCACCTTGCTATCGGCCTTGCTGCGGATGTCTTCGCGCAGACGTACTATCTCGTTGTCGCTCTCGAGCTGTTTGCGCAGGGCTGCTATGGTGCCGTCGGTTTCCTCCTGCTGCAGTCGGTTTTGGAAGAGGAATGTCTGTCGCTGTACGTCGTTCTGCCGATGCCCAACGTCGAGTTTCCTCAGGTCATTCTTGCGAGTGTAGAGCGCCCCGATGTTCCACGATACTGACAATCCGCCGAGCAACATTCCCTTATTTACCATGTCCGACACCTGGGTGTGCAGGAGACCCATGCCAACGAATCCCACGGTGGGGAGGAGGGAGGAGTTGAGCCGGCGGCGCTGTGCCTTTAGTATGTCTTCTTGCGAGGAGAAGAACGCCATCTCGGGCCTAAGGGACGCGTCGCCACGGCTTGCCATGGCCATGAGAGGCTTCTCGATGGGGGTGTCGCCGCTCAGCTCTTTGCCAATGAAGGTGCCGAGCATCCTAAGGTATGCCGTGCGTGAAGCCTCGTAGGCATCATGCTGCTGATGGGCATTAAGCAGTTCCACTTGCAAAGCATCCACATCTGTTTGGTTGGCAATGTCGCTACGCATCATGTCCTCCACAGTCTTGAGACTCACCTTGAGGTCTTCTTGGAGGATATCGTTTTGGCGGAGTTGCTCGTCGATGAGCAGTATACCGAAGAATATCTCCTGCGCACGCATCTTTACGTTATGCAGGGTCACATCTGTCTGCCGTGCGTCGGCTTCCGCCTTTGCCTTGATGACGCGCTTGCCGGCAGAGGTCTGCCCGCCGTCGTACACCATCTGCTTTATCGAGACGTTGCCGCTGACCATGTAGTTATCGATATCCACACCCATTTGGCTTATCATACTGTTGGAGTTTAGGATGTCGGTAAACCCGTAAGCCCCTGCCTCCACGGATAGCTTCGGGAGCCACGCCTTGCCGGCATTGCTGAGGTCGTAGTCCTTCGACGCTAAGATGAGGTCATACTGCTTGATGGCGGGATAGTTCTCGCGTGCCAGCTGCAGACATTCCTCAAGCGTCAAGGCATGGGCAGAGGCAATAACACCCAAAGCCCACACTATTAGTAAC
>CAVGKO010000204.1:0-2979 GCA_963629885.1 Anaerobutyricum sp. | reverse complement strand
CAAAATATTCCACAAATGCAAAATGAGGCATTCGGTACACGAAATCGGGTCAAGAGACACGCTTTTATGAAAAGATTATCTAACTTTGTTGCTTATTTATAACAAGGGTATACCTTTCAAACGATGATTAATAGAATTTTAATCCGCATTAAAGTTTTGCAGATAGTCTATTCGTTCTATCAGAGCGAGAGCAAAGACCTAAAAGAAGCGGAAGAGAACCTACTTCTCAGTCTGAAAAAGTCGTACGACTTATATTATTATTTCCTTCTCCTCATTGTTGAAGTCACCGCCTTGCAGCGGAAGACATTGGCTGCCAAGAAAAGCAAATACATACCTACAGCCGAGGAACTGAACCCAAACACACGATTGGTAGACAACCGTTTCGTGGCGCAGTTGGCAGAAAACAAAGTTCTTGAGAAATATGCCGCAGACCAAGGACTGTCGTGGGTTGGCGAGGAAGACTTGGTTAAGCATGTGCTCGACTTGATTTTGGATTCGGATTTATACAAGGAGTATATCAACAATAATGATGATTCGTATGATGTGGACAGAGAGTTTTGGCGTGCCGCATTCAAGAAGTTAATCTGCACCGACGAAACGGTGGATAGTTTCCTTGAAGACAAGTGTATCTATTGGAACGACGATATAGAGATTGTTGAAACCTTTGTGCTCAAAACCATCAAGAGGTTCGACGAGAGTAACGGAAGCGAGCAGCCATTGTTGCCGATGTTTAGAGATGAGGAAGACCGGAGGTTTGCCCTAAAGCTACTTCATCAATCCCTCTTGAAAGGCCCCGAGTATTGCGAACTTATCGACAAGCACTTAACAAACTGGGAAGCAGAGCGCGTTGCTTGTATGGATTCCATTATCATGCAGGTTGCCTTGGCGGAGATTATGAACTTCCCGTCGATACCCACCAGCGTCACGTTGAACGAATACATCAATGCGGCAAAGAACTATAGCACGCCCAAAAGCGGGTTGTTTATCAACGGGATATTGGATTCCATCATATCCGAGTTAAAAAAAGAAAAGCTTTTGATTAAAGACTGACATTCTCTCTACTTTTGTCGTTAATCAATTCAGTATAAATTATAAACTAAAACACATTATCCGTTATGAGCTTAGTTAGTATTCTACTCCAAGCAGAAGCCAGTAGCCAATCCTCCGGATGGTCAGGCATCCTGATGATGGTAATCATCGTTGCAATCTTCTATTTCTTCATGATTCGTCCGCAGCAGAAGAAGCAGAAAGAGATACAAAAGTCGCGCGACGCGTTGAAGACGGGCGACAAGGTAATCACTGCCGGTGGTATCTACGGAAAGATAAGAGATATTGGCGACACTTATATGTTGATAGAGATTGCCGACGGGGTACGCATCCGTGTTGACAAGACTTCCATCTTTGCTTCCAGCGAAGACGCACAGCAGAACAAGTAATTCCTTTAAAGAATATGCCGCAGCTTGATAATACGCATCGGCCGTTCAAGCCTGCCGGGACAAAGATTAGTGCTTTCTTTCATCGCAGGAGATGGAAAGAGGCATTGGTCTTTTCCTTTTTTGTATTGCTATCGTTTGGCTTTTGGCTGTTGCAGAGCCTTCAGCAGGAATACGAGATAACAGTAAGCATTCCGGTCAAGTATAAGAATATTCCCCCCGATGTATCTTTCACCGATACACCTCCTCAGGAGGTTATTGCCACGGTGAAAGACAAGGGGAGCGTTTTGTTGAACTATTCCATGGGACAGGCGTTTGCTCCCATCGAAACGGACATGAAGAGCTTGGCAAAGAAGAGCGGCTCGTTGTCCATCACCAAGAAGGTTATCGAAAGCGATATACAAAAGCAGCTGATGGCCACCACCTCGCTCATCGACTTCGAGCCCCAGCATATTGAGGTACACTACAGCCAGCGCGGCAAGAAGGAGATACCGGTGGTGTTCGACGGAGTTGTGCAAACAGCTCCGGGATTTCATATCTCCGGAGAGATAACAATCACCCCTTCGACGGTTGGGGTGTATGCCAGTGATGTGGTGCTCGACACGCTTAGCGCGGCAAAAACATCATTCATAGAGATAACGAAGGGCAACAAGACCATCACCAAGACGCTGCAACTAAGGAAGGACGGTGAGGCAGTGTTCGACCCCTCAAGCGTAACCGTCACAATCCCCATAGAGGAATTTGCCGAGAAGACATTGGAGATACCCATTCTCTGCACCGACCTGCCTTCGCAATACACCTTGCGCACGTTCCCGTCTGTAGCAAAGGTGACGTGCAGTGTACCATTGTCGAGGTTCAAAGACCTGTCGGAAGATGCCTTCGAAATAAGATTCTCGTTCAAAGACCTGGAGCAAAACGCATCGGGCACCTTGCCTATCAAGCTGACGAAGAAGCCCGATTGGGTAAGCACGGCAACGCCCGTTCCGGACCAGATAGAGTTTATCTTGGAACAAAACCGCAGTCATCAATGATTAAGATAGGGATAACCGGCGGAATAGGGAGCGGCAAATCGGTTGTCGCCTCTCTTTTGGGTCTATGTGGGATACCCGTCTACGTGGCAGACACGGAGAGCAAGATGCTCGTCGACGCCTCCCCGGTGATAAGAGAAAAGCTCACGGCACTGCTGGGGAGCGATATATATAATGGTAGAGGATTGAACCGAAAGCTGCTTGCCTCTTATATCTTCACAGACCCGAAACTAAGGGAGAAGGTTAATGCCATCATCCACCCGGAGGTGAATAGGCATTTCTCGGCATGGGTGGAAGCCCAAGGCAAGGAGGTGTGCGCCATTGAGTCGGCAATACTCTTTGAGTCGGGCTTCAATAGGATGGTAGACAAAGTCCTTATGGTGTATGCCCCGCGGGAGATACGCATCGAGAGGGCCTCGTTGCGCGACGGTGCTTCGCGTGAGGATATCGTCCGCCGCATCGACAGCCAGATGTCGGACGAGAGAAAGAAAGAGCTCTCCGACTACGTTATCTACAAC
>CAVGKO010000203.1:0-2999 GCA_963629885.1 Anaerobutyricum sp. | reverse complement strand
AGCCTTGACATAATACGTTTTCTCGCCCTTCAGAACAAAGGAGGCCTCAAACTTCTTGCCGTCAATCAGGTCTTCCTTTAGGATGGTATCGGCTTTGGCTGTTGCATCCTCCGGACCTGGGTTGTTTGCCTCGGAACAATAGACCACAATCTCCTTCACCTCGGTCCTGCCCTCGCTCTCCAACACGCCGCCAACAGTCACCGTCCCGTTCTCCATCGTATAACTCGAAGCCTCGTTCATGCTAACCGTCGGGACATCCCTCTTGGCATAGAAGTCAAGTCTCAGCTCAGTATAAACGGGACCGAACTTATTGGTTGCAAAGCCGCGTACCGAGTATTGTACACCGGGCTCCAAATGGGATATCGTACCCGTGAAGAAGCCGTCGTTGTCAACCGTACACTTGATGATGGAATCCTCCGTGATATTGGGGCGACCGGCATCTTTCACCGTTCCCCAGCAGAAGCCTACAGAATCCAACTCGCCTTCGCCCATATCCGTCAGGCGAGCCTTTATGGTTGCATACGTATAGTCTATCTTAACCGTCTCGAGCCCCTCAACCTTTGGGTGCCCGTCCAATGTCGTAAAAGTTTGCTTGTTCGTATTAAACATACCGAAGTCATTCTCCACTATGGCTTCCACCGTGTATTCCGTCTCCGGTTTCAGATTGGTAAGGGTATAAACAAACGTAGAGTCGGTAGGCATATCACTCTTGCCAACATACACCGTGTAGTCCCCGCTTTCGCTCGTATGGATACGGAAACCCATCTTCTTAATCTCACCTTCGCCCTTCTCCTTGATGGTACCTTTCAGAACAGCCGTGGTGGCAGTAAACTCTTTAATCTCGGCGGTAACCACAGAGCCTATCCCCTCGTTGGTTCTCACATCCAAGGTGTCGCCATAAGAAGTGCCCCCACCCATATTCCTTGCAAACGGACAGATATGATAGGTTGTATCGCTAACAAGGTCATTCATCGTAAGCTCGTATGTGCCCAACCCCTCCGACGAATCCGCCACCTTCTGAACAGTGGTTGAACCCTTCAGCCAATAGACGAAGCCTCGTTCCACAACAGCATCTCCGTTCTCTTTCTTTATGGTTGCCCTGGCAGAAATGCTCGTGGCGCTAACACTGATGTCTGCCTGCGTGAACGCCTCGAACTCCGGAGGCAGAACATTCTGCAAGCCGGTATTCATGTCAGGCTCTTCCGCACAACCCGACAAGCCCACGACTATCAATGCAAACAATAACGGTAAGTATACTTGCTTCATATCACAATCTTTTAAAAGAACACACCCAAGCCGGCATTCAAGTCGACATACTCAAACTTCAACGTGTTACATCCCACGCTCACAAACATAGGTCCGAACTTAACCATGAAGTCCAACTCGGCAACGATACCACTATAAGAGTAGTCGGTGTTCTTCGCCCAGAAAGTCTCCGTGCGCTGAGAGTCTGAGTAGGATATCGTATTGTATTCGTATAACAACTTTCTTTCGCCATATCCCACCCCTACAGATGTATACAACCATGGGGCACACTTAACGACCAAGCCCGCAGAGAGGACCTTGCTGCTGGACTTCTTGTTGTTGGTAAACCTATAGGCAGCATCCTCGGGCATGGTGATGAGTTCCCTGTCTCCACGACATTCGTTCGTATAGTCACCGGACGAGAAATCAGACTTAAAGCGTGCATACCAACCCAAGCGTCTGCCAACACCTCCAACCGTTAATCCGTAAGGTGCTTCAATGGAATAGGCATATCCCACAAAGAACTTCATCGGTTGCTTAGGATTCTTCTTGGCAGGAATACTTGTGGTAGTTTCCTTCGGTTGGCGAAGCTTCTCCAAATGGTCGCTCCAGTTCTTGGCTTGCTCTTCGCTGGCAATAGTGCCAACACCCTCTTTGTAATAGAATACCAACTGCGATATGGCAGTTGTATCACCATCTATCGTTGCTTTGTCTCTGAGGCAATCGAAGCACTTACTCATCAATCCGCGCATAGACGAACGCATATCTTCATTCTGCTTCCAGATAGTGGTCAACTGCTCTATGCTATACGAATCACACCTCATAACACCTTCCTCATACCACATGGAAGCTTTTCTATAGTCCTGATTGCGCATGGCCTCGTCGCCCTTCTTGTTGTAGTCGGTCTGCGCCATCAATGGACCGGAGAATAGGACCAACAACAATATGAGTATATTCGGTATCTTCATTTTTCCCATCAATAATAATCGGATAAACGTTCACTAATCATTACCCCGTTTGTGTCGTATATGTCATACATTTCGTCTTCTCTGAGAAATGCACTATATCCTTGCTGCGTACGGTAGGCTGCCAGATATTTACATTTGATGCGCTCTTGCGCCTCGGCATCAATAGCCCCATACTTCTTGTTATCCTTCTTCTGTACAATCATCAGTTCTCCGAAGGGTTTTATCTCCTCATACATCTCTTTCCTTCCTGCGAGAAGTATTTCGTTTTGCTTAACCCGGCATTCCCCTATAAGGTCAAACAACTCGTCCGTTGTTTTAATCTTTCCGGCTTTGCTGAATGCATTTCCGGCTTCAATAATATCCTTCGTTGCCTTCTTGTAATCAGCAGCCTCGCTGGATGCCTGTGCTGCTGCCATCTTTTCTTTCCCGGCAGCAACCAATGTCTTGAATTCAGCGTTTAGCTCTTCCTCCGATTGGGATGGCTGAGCAACATCATTCTTAACATCATTAGTGGTGGTTTCTTGCTGAGGCTTCTCCGGTTTAGCGGGCGAAGACGCAACCATCGGCTTCTCTTCCGCCTTCTTGGTATCCGTTCCTTGCGTCTTAACCTCCTTACGAGGTTCTTCCTTCGTGGCCTCTGGAACGTTGCTTTCTTCCTTCACATTTGCATTCAATTCCGTGGTGGTATCCGGCACCTTGGCAACCGGAATTTCCAATCTACTGCGTTGCATCATAAAGACTACAGCCGAACCCACACTCGCAAATACGACAATCAGCAGAGTAATC
>CAVGKO010000202.1:0-3008 GCA_963629885.1 Anaerobutyricum sp. | reverse complement strand
TTTGGTTTGTTTTGCAACCTCACCCACGGTCATATGCCTTATATGAAGTTTCTGTTCGTTAGACCAGATGTTTGCCGCCAGCTTCTTTCAGATTCCACCTCGCGATGGACACCCTTGCTCTTGGCTATGTAATTCCCGCTATCAGGGCTTACTCGGGACTTTCACCCGTTAGACAATGCTCATGCCGAGCGTACAAACGAAAGCCCCGGGACCATAGGGCCTCGGGGCTTTGTTTTGTTCCATCTTCCTCTCTTCACAGAGGGAAAGACAGCAGAGTTTTTAGTAACAATATTATTTGACCACTCTTTCGCCCATCGCGGGTTACTTGGAAGAAGGCGACTCCTCGCCTCCTTCCGCGCAGCCAGTGATTAAATTTATTGATTATGAATCTTCTTATTTCGTTACTTAACGATTGCCTTCGTTGCAGCTTCACCTTCTACGGCTACTACTACAACTCCTGCAGGTGCTGCTATCTGTACCTCGTCGCTCGATGCTACTGTCTTAGCTACCGTCTGACCAAGTACGTTGGCAATGGTAATCTTCTTACCTGCTGCACCCTTAACCATTACGAAGCCTTCACCGGCGATTACCTTAACGCCCTCAGCTGCGATTTCCTCGTTTGCTGTCGGGGTGTCGGTTGTCTCACCGAAGTAGAATACCTGTGACTGGTTGATTACCTCGTGGATACTTGCTGTTGCATCCTCATGGTTACCGGCTGCTGTTATCTGAGCCAATACAGGAATTCCGTTGTGAATCTTAACCCATGCGCCTTCGAACGAACCTACGCCTGAGCCCTCACCGTTAGACTCCATCAAGAAGCCTTCGCTTGCATCGGCTGTTTCATACTCCTGGTCGTTAATCTTACGCAACGAGAATGCATAGTTCTTATGTGTTCCGTCGAGTACGTTAGCGGTTGAGTTAGCCTTCAAAGACTCGATGTCGAGAACCGTCTTGCCTTCCTCAGAGTTGTTATCGATGGTTGCAATCTCAGCCAATGTCTTACCCTTATCAAGGATATACAATGTTTCTGTGCCATCGCTTGCTACCTGGTGTACACCTTCTACGAAGCCCAGACGTGTGTAGCTGTCGAACTTGAAGAGGTCTGCATCCTTCATCAAGTTGGTTGCTCCACTGATTGAGTCTGTGAAGTTAACCAAGAAGCGACCTGCTACATAACCGTTGTATGCTACATAGTGGTTCTCGTCAGCTGCCTCGGCTTCTGCCTCTGTGTTCCAATATCCGTGAGTCTTGTTGTTGCATACAAATCCGTCTGCTACTGAATCTACGTCTACTGCGAACAAGTACTGAGGCATGTAAGACTTCGAGCTCTGTACCTTGTCTACATACATTGCTGCTACGTCTTCCTTAGCTATACCCTTATTCTCGATACCCAAGAAGTTTACGTCTGCAATTTCCTGGCTTGCGCTTACATTGTTGTTGTCGCGGCTATCCTCATACAGATATTCGAATGCGTTTCCGCTCTTACGATATATCTTAACGATGTTGTTCATCGGCATATCGTAGTCCTCTGTCATATCTACATACTGCTTGCGAACTACATTCTGGAAGTAGAATGCTGATGCACGGTCCTCAGGATTGTCGTTCAAGTCTGAGTAGCGCAACATGCCAAGACCGTCTACCACGTTAGCCTTGCTCCAGCCATTGCCCAATTCCGTCTCGTTGTCGCTATTGATAACGTCTACCAATACATAGCATGTATCCGTTACGTTACCTTCTGCGTCCTTATGGATTTGGTCTGCCTTCAGGTAGAACATTGCTTCCTTAACGTTCTTGCCGTCAATCTCAGCCTTCTTAACTGCTGCATAATACCACTTACCGTCGGTTGCGTTCTTCTTCAGAGCAACGTATACCTTTTCGTTGTCAATCAGGTTAGAATCCTTAACCTTCAGAGTATAAGCTGTACGCTTGAGGTTAGTCGGATAACCGAATGTATTGTCGATTGCACCCGTTGCCTCTGCGATTTCGTATACTGTAGCGTCAGTTGCTTCTTCTACCGTTGAAGCACCACCAAGAGCGCTCTGGAGATAGAGGTTATCGTTCTGGAAGTTGTTATACTTGATAGTATAGTTGTTCTCTACGCCATTGTTCAATTGGTCTACAGTGAACTTCTTATAACCATGGTTCTCTGACTTAGCTATCGGAGATGTTACTGCTGTGAAGATTAATGTATCCTTAACACTGAGGTTCTGGTTGGTGAACATACCACGGTCGTCGCAACTGCTTACAAAAGTCTCATCGATGAATGCGTATGCTGTCTTACCGTCCTTAGTGTTTACTTCGTAGAGCTGGCCGGTGAATACCTCATTGCCATACTCGCGGTTAGTAATCTTTACATACGGAGTCTTATTGTCAGCATTCTCGCAACCAAGCTGCTCAACTACCCACTGTGTTGCAGGCATCAAAGAGAAGTCCTGGTCCATAGCCTGGCTGTCGTACATCATCTTACCCGACATATTGTCTACGATGTAGTCACCGTTGGTGCGGGCTGAAGAAGAGTTCTCGGTATAGAGCTGGATGAAGTACTGACCCTCGGCTACTGTGCCACGTGTCAAATAAGAGAATTCACGCTCCAAAGAAATCTTTACACGGAATTCGTCGCGAGCATCCTTTGCTACTGTCAACACCTTACCCAAACCGTTGATTTCGGTTGTGGTGAGAGACACGGTTTTAGACTCATACTCATCATCGTTTTTGAAACTGTTGGCCTTCGTGAAACCATTATTGAAGAATGAAGTACAGCACTCAGATTCACTCCAAGGTGTCCCTGCATTCCACTCGGCATCGCTCTGAACGGCTGCATTCAGCGGCTCAAGGAGCAAACTGTCGTTTGTAGGGAAATAAGTTGCACGGAAATAGAAACGAGCCTTCAAGTAGGGATCAGCATCATCTGCCGGAGCAGCCTTAAGCGCGAACTTAACAGCCGGAGAAGCTGAAGGCTGGAGGTTTTCCTGATAGCGTGCGGTATCAACCATAAGATAGTTGTCACC
>CAVGKO010000201.1:0-3039 GCA_963629885.1 Anaerobutyricum sp. | reverse complement strand
GCTATAATCACACTATCACTGCCTAGTTGATTCGTCATTTCAAGGACCTGCTCAACTACATCGCCGTCTTTGTATGACAAGATGTCTGTAGCACCATAATATTTGGCTAGTTCAATGCACTTGGGACGAGTACCAATGGCAATGATACGTCCGGCACCCAACGACTTGGCACCGGCTATCGCCATCAAGCCTATCGGTCCTATACCGAACACTACCACAGTGTCGCCCAGTTTGATATCTGCCGCCTCAGCGCCCGTCAGACCAGTCGTCATAACGTCTACGCTCATCAGCGCCTGTTTCAAACTTATCCCCTCGGGGATTTTAGCCAGTGTAGTATCCGCGTCGGCTATCAAAAACCTTTCCGAGAACTCTCCGGGGAGCGAACGGCCCAACTTATGACCGGAGAAATGAGCACCTGCATGATTATAGTTTCCATTCTGGATATCCACCTCCCGCCAGTCTGGTGTGATTGCAGGAACAGCCACGATGTCGCCGACCTTAAAGTCACAAACTTCCTCACCAACTTCTACAATCTCACCAACGCCCTCATGTCCAAGCACAAGGTTTGGTGCCTTTGGATTTCCACCCCCCCCAAACCGTGTGAACATCTGACGAACAAGGCGTGATTGCTATCGGTTTCAATATCGCTCCCCATGGTGTACACTGTGGTTCTGCCACTTCACAGAAACCAACTTCGGCAGGCTTCTTTAAACAAAAAGCTTTCATAATTTCAACTTTTCCAGATGATTGGTCCGGAGCGTATATATCTCCGTCGTTTTGCTCAATTCAGTGCGAATAATATTAGCTATTTCATCCGTGTACCCTGGCGCAACTATCAATATAGCTTGAACCGGTTCCTCGAAGTAATGTTCTTTCGGGACAATGGGGATATGAGAAGCCGGTGCAAATCGACCCTGCTTGAAGGGTGCAGAGTCGATGATGTAGCTAACCCAACCGGATAGATTCATTGATGAGAGCAATGTAAACCCTTGGTGGGACGCGCCCCATACAGCAACCTTTTTCCCTACCGACACATAGTTGTCTAACATCCCGTAGAGTTCATTTTTCAAAGTTGCGTAATTGTTCTTCCAAGCTGATATATCCATCGGTTTCCGTTTCCGTACTATGACAGAATGCGTATCCCGATTGATGGTCTCACTCTCCAACACCTCAAATCCGTTCTTCTCGAAAAGGAACTTCAAAGATTCTATAGAGTAGTACGCGATGTGATCGCGAATCAACTCGTAATATCCATTATACTGGAGAATATACTCCAACGAAGGAACCGTCACCATACCTACCGCATCTTCCGTGGTATTGTTGTAGATACACTGTAACATTCCATTCGGATTGTGTTGGTGCTCCAAGAAGTTAAACTGAACGAAAGCATCGTATGGAGCTTCCGGAAGTTCAGTCGTAGCACAATCGGCGAAACTCTTGTACACTTCAAGCCCTTCGCCCCTTGCCGTTTGCACCAAGTCAAGACCATTCTCAATACCCACCGCACGCACGTTAAAGCCTTCGTTCCATATCTTCAAGAACTCTCCTCTTCCACAACCGACCTCGAGGATTTTCTTGCCTTTCAGTCCATACTTATCGTAGAGATACTGATATTTATCTTTGCGGAGTTTATGCATCGTAGAGGAAATACCACCGGACCGGATAACGGTCTTATAATAAGAGACGGGTTTACTATCTAATTGAACTAATCCGCATTGACTACACTGACAGAGGTTCAACGTTATTCCCTTGTCTTTTATTACTTCTTTTTCCGTTGGGATGTCTTGAGCAGACCTTGGCATATTGTCCAATATCAAAAGCGGGGGGGGTAGTTCTTCTCCGCATAGTAAGCATTTTTTCTTCATATCTATCATATTAACGTAAATGACTCTATTGTTCTTCGAAATCCTTCGGCAAAAGAAATTGTCGGAGTGAATCCAAGTGATTGAAGTTTTGTGATGTCGGGCACGGAAACAGATTGAGGACTTTTCATTTTCACCGTACGGAGGTCATCTTCCAGTATTTCGATCCTGACTTTTAAGTTCAGCTCGGGATAGAGGTTGACAAGGGTCTCTGCAAGTTCCCTGATGGAAAGGGCATTCGCTTGCGAACCTACGTTGTAGGCTTCACTGTCCAGACCATCGAGCAACACCTTGAAGTAGGCAATGGCGGCATCGGTGATGTAGCAGAACGCACGAACGGCATCGCCTTTACTGCGGAGCACAATGTCCTGCTTCTCAAGAATGTTCTTTGTGAAGTCGGCAAAGACACGACCATCATCGAGTGTCATGCCCGGACCAAAGGTGTGGAACGGACGGACGATTTTGGCATGCGTGTGATGCTGGTAGTTGTAGCACACACAGAGGTTCTCGCCCTGACGTTTGCTCTGGCCATAACAGGAACGCACACTGACGGGGTCTATTACTCCGTATTCGTTCTCCACATTCGGACGGGGAGAATCGAAGACTCCATACACCTCGCCGGAACTGAAGTAGAGATAGCTAACACTGTCGTTCTTTCGGGCAAGTTCAAGGGTGTTGATTGTGCCTTGCACATTCGCCGTAATTGTCCCGACAGGATCCACGCCATAATACTTAGGACTCGCCTGGCTAGCTGCATGTATTATATAGTGTACACGCGTACCTACATTAATAGGGGCTGTCACATCCTGCACAATGAAGTGCAGACATGGATTGCTGAGCATGTCCTTGAATATCGTCTCAGCTTTCTGCCTGTTTCGAACCAAAGCATAGACGTTGACATTGTAGCCTCGGTTACTCAGTTCTAGTAGTGTGAACACAAGGTAAGACGGCAGCATGCCGTTTGCCCCAGTAATCAACACATTGGTGTTACGGAACCGACTCCAATCGATTATCTCACTTGCAAGGATTTCCTTGACATCTTGTTCTATTATCTTATTCATAGTCATTCGTTCTTGGACCGAATGCACTGTGAATGTTTACTTCAAACTTTCTATAACCTTTTTTAAGTTTGTATCAAAATCGGAGTTCGGTATCTCACCAAAGGTAGACTCAAACT
>CAVGKO010000200.1:786-3064 GCA_963629885.1 Anaerobutyricum sp. | reverse complement strand
CCACATAGCTTTTGGCATCGGTAATGATGGTGCCCGCTTTATGGCTATGCTTGGCGGGGCGTTTCTCTGTCTCGTAGATTTTCAGCGTCGTGGGTGTGCCTTGGGGCGACACTATCTCTGTCCATGCAGCAGGATAAGGCGAAAGCCCGCGAACAAAGTCGTATATCTTCTTCAAGGGCATGCTCCAATCAATCCTACATGTGTCTTTAAAGATTTTCGGAGCAGGGCGAAGAAGGGCCTCATCCTTGATGAATGCCTCTTGGGGAATGGCTTCTGCCTTGCCTTCCAATAAGAGATTAACCGTCTCCTTCACCAAGTCGGCACCCATAACCATCAGGCTATCGTGCACCTTACCTACATCATCCGTATCGAGGATAGGCAAACTTCGCTGAAGTATAATCTTACCGGTATCTATCTCATGCGAGAGGAAGAAGGTGGTCACGCCCGTTTGGGTCTCACCGTTTATCACTGCCCAGTTTATTGGTGCTGCCCCACGATACTGCGGCAGAAGGGATGCATGGAGATTGAACGTACCCATGCGGGGCATGCTCCATACCACCTCCGGCAGCATACGGAAGGCAACCACAATCTGAAGGTCGGCCCTCAATGCCCGCAATTCGTCAAGGAAGGCTTCGTCCCTCAGCTTCTCGGGCTGCAAGACGGGGAGGTTTTGTGGCAAGGCATACTCCTTCACGGCACTTGCCTTGAGAACACTTCCGTGACGACCCATGGGCTTGTCGGGCATCGTTACTACCCCCACCACATTATATCCGCCTTCCACCAAGGCACGCAGGCTCTCCACAGCGAAATCGGGAGTGCCCATATACACAATACGCAAATCTTTCTTTTCCATCTCTTTAGTCTCCTGAAAAGTTCTCTACCAGCACCTTGCGGTACGAATTAAATATCTTGGACTTCGACATAAAGCCAACATACCTGCCCTCTTCATCCACCACGGGGAGGTTCCATGCCTTCGTGTCGTCGAACACACTCATAATCTTCTCCATAGGCATCCCTATCTGAATCTTTGCCGGTGCCGACACCATGAAGGTATATACCTTGAACCTATTATAGAGCTCCGGACGAAACATGATGTTGCGGATATTGTCGAGCTGCACGATACCCAACAAAACACCCTTCTCGTCCACCACAGGGAACGAGTTTCGCGTGCTTTTGGTGATGACCTTCACCACATCGCCAAGCGACATATCCGGCGATACCACCTGGAAGTCCCTCTCAATGACGCTGTCGGTGTTCAAAAGGGTCAGCACGGCACGGTCCTTATGGTGGGTCAAAAGCTCACCTTTCTGCGCCAGACGCATAGAATAGATGCTATGAGGCTCGAAGGTAAGAATGGTGAGATACGAGCTGATGGACACAATCATAAGCGGAAGGAAGAGGTCGTAGCCACCCGTCAGCTCCGCAATGAGGAACACTCCGGTAAGAGGGGCATGCATCACGCCCGACATTATCCCCGCCATACCCAAGAGGGCAAAGTTCTTTTCCGAGAGATACATGGTGAAGGGGAAATAGTTCGACGTATGAGCAAAGAGAAAACCTGCTATACAGCCCAGATACAAACTCGGAGCAAATATACCGCCACATCCGCCTCCGGCATTGGTGGCACTCGAGGCAAACACCTTGGTCAAGAGGATTAGGAACAAGAACACTATTATCCCCCAATAAGTATCGTTTAGGTTGTAGAACAAACTCTTGTCCATTATATGCGAGAACTGCCCGTTGAGAAGCGAACCTATGGTGTCGTAGCCCTCACCGTATAGCGGCGGGAAGAGGAAGATAAGCACACTAAGCATAAAACCACCCAAAAGGAACTTCTTCCAATAGCCTCCAAGACGGCGATACATCCCCTCCACATGGTTCATCACCCGCGTGAAATAGAGCGACACAAGCCCGCAGAAAACGCCCAACAACAAGACGTAGGGTATGCGTTCCATCACAAACACTTCGGTCTGCGAGAACTTAAACATGGCCTCCGTACCCGTAAAGATGTAGGAGACGGTGGCTGCCGTTACCGAAGAAATCAAGAGGGGCAACACCGATGTCATGGTTAAATCGAGCATCAGCACCTCTATGACAAACACCAACCCTGCAATGGGAGCCTTGAAGATGCCGGCAATAGCTCCGGCAGCGCCACAGCCAACCAGCAACATAAGCGTTTTCTGCTCCATGCGAAACAGCCTCCCGAGGTTTGAACCTATGGCTGCCCCCGTGAGTACGATAGGAGCCTCTGCCCCCACAGACCCACCAAAACCAATGG
>CAVGKO010000200.1:0-776 GCA_963629885.1 Anaerobutyricum sp. | reverse complement strand
CTTGCCACTATGGAGGACCATACGTTATGCGGCTTGATGCGACTCTTGCGCTGCGAGATGGCGTATAGTATCTTCGTTACACCGTGGCTTATATCGTCGCGCACAACATACTTCACAAACAGACCTGCCAAGAGGATACCTACCACAGGATAGATGAGATAGAGGTAGTTTGCTCCATCCTCATTAAAGTTCCCGGTAAGGATTTGCTGTATCAAGTGTATCAGCTGCTTTAGGATGATTGCCGAGAGGGCAGTGCATATGCCCACCAAGAAGCTGATAACCAAAATGAAATGTTCTTCCTTTATATGCTTGCCCCGCCATAGCAGGAACTTATAAAACCAATTCTCCTCTGCCATCACTTAGATTCCTTTACCCGTAAGCACCGTCTTCACCGTATAAAACAATATGGTTATGTCTAATGCCAACGACATATTTTCGTAATACAACACATCATATCTCAAGCGCTCAATCATCTTCTCCACGTCACCGGCGTAGCCATACTTCACCATCCCCAAGGATGTGATGCCGGGCTTTACGTTGTGAAGGAGATAATAGTAAGGCGCTTTCTTCACAATCCGGTCGATAAAGAACTTCCGCTCGGGACGTGGACCAACTATCGACATGTCTCCCTTCAATACGTTCCAAAACTGAGGAAACTCGTCTAACCTATATTTCCTCAACACATGACCGAAGGGTGTAACCCTTTTGTCGTCTTCCGAGGAGAGCTGCGGACCACCGCTTTCGGCATCCACATACATCGTCCTGAACTTATAGAT
>CAVGKO010000199.1:0-3077 GCA_963629885.1 Anaerobutyricum sp. | reverse complement strand
GTTTAAGAGCGGAAGCGAAACGATCGAGAAGCGCCCCGAGGCTTTGGGGCAAGAGTATGTTATCGATGTGGAGCACTTGGTGAAGGCCTTCGGAGGGTTCCATGCCGTGGACGATATCTCGTTCAGCGTGCGCCGCGGCGAGGTGTTTGGCTTCCTTGGTGCCAACGGGGCCGGCAAGACCACTGCCATGCGCATCCTCACGGGTCTAAGCAAACCCACGGCTGGAAGCGGAAGGGTGGCAGGATGCGACCTCCTCACCGAGTTCGAGCAGATTAAGCAACATATCGGATATATGAGTCAGAAGTTCTCGCTCTACGAAGACATGACGGTGAAGGAAAACATCCGCCTCTTTGGTGGCATCTACGGACTGAGCCGCGAGGTGATAAAACAAAAGACCGAAGAGCTGCTCGGGAGGCTTAAGTTTAGGGACCATGCCGACGACGAGGTGTCGTCCTTGCCCTTAGGCTGGAAGCAAAAGCTGGCATTCTCCGTCAGCATCCTCCACGACCCCGAGGTGGTGTTTTTGGACGAGCCCACCGGCGGCGTCGACCCTTCCACGCGCCATCAGTTCTGGCAGCTCATCTACGAGGCAGCCCATAGGGGCATCACCGTCTTTGTTACCACCCACTATATGGACGAAGCCGAATATTGCGACCGCATCTCCATAATGGTGGACGGCAAGATAAAGGCCATGGGCTCGCCCTTGGAGCTTAAGCAATCGCTCCATCAGCCAGACATGGACCATGTATTCACCCTCTTGGCCCGACAAGGAACAAGACAATAGCACAACAATGAACAGAAATATGTTTCTCTCCTTCGTAGTCAAGGAAACGCGCCACATCTTGCGCGATGGCCGCACCATGCTTATCCTCTTTGGCATGCCCGTGGTGATGATGTTGCTCTTCGGCTTTGCCATCTCCACCGACGTGAGGAACGTGCGCACGGCGGTGGTGCTCTCGCAAGTGGACTATCACACGCAGCAGATAGTGGAGGCATTGAGCGCCAACGAATACTTCCTCATCACCCACCGCGTGGATACACCCAAGGAGGCAGAGCAGCTCATCCGCCACCAGAGGGCCGACATTGCTCTTGTCTTCATGGACGACAAGGTGCAGGTGCTTACCGACGGCGCCGACCCCAATATGGCGCAGATGTATGCCAACTACGCCCGGCAGATTATCTCGGGAAGCAACACCCGGAGCCCTTTCACCATCCATTCCCTTCTGCTCTACAACCCGCAGATGAGGAGCTGCTACAACTTTGTGCCCGGCATCATGGGCATGCTATTGATGCTCATCTGCGCCATGATGACCAGCATAAGCATCGTGAGGGAGAAGGAGCGCGGCACGATGGAGGTGCTCTTGGTAAGCCCGGTGAAGCCTTTGGTCATCTTCCTTTCCAAGGCGGTGCCCTATCTCGTCATGGCGTTCTTCATACTCATCAGCATACTCCTCATCTCCCATTTCATATTGGGTGTGCCCATCCACGGCAGTCTTTTCTACATATTCCTTATCTCCACCATCTATATCATCGTGGCGCTCTCGCTCGGACTGTTGGTAAGCACCGTGGCACGCACCCAGCTGGTGGCGCTACTGATGTCGGCAATGATGCTTATGTTGCCATGCATACTGCTAAGCGGCATGGTGTTTCCGGTGGAGAGTATGCCCCGCATCCTGCAGTATATCTCAGCCATCCTGCCGCCACGATACTATATAGCCGCCATGCGCAAGCTGATGATAATGGGTGTGGATATTACGAGTGTGGGGCACGAGCTGTGGGTGCTGGGTTTGATGGCAGCGGTGTTACTCTCTGCTGCCCTACTGAAGTTCAACAAACGATTGGGATAATGTTATGAGAATAGGATATCTGATACAGAAAGAATTCATCCAGATAAGGCGCAACCCCTTCCTTCCGCGTCTCATCCTGATATTTCCCGTCATGATAATGTGTGTCATGCCGTGGGTGATGAATATGGAGGTGAAGAACATCGTGGTGGAGGTTGTGGACAACGACCGCTCATCCACCTCACTCGAGATGACGCACCGCATAGAGGCGAGCCGATACTTCATCTTCGGCGGCATGAAGGG
This sequence comes from Anaerobutyricum sp., assembly GCA_963629885.1. Taxonomy (GTDB): domain Bacteria; phylum Bacteroidota; class Bacteroidia; order Bacteroidales; family Tannerellaceae; genus Parabacteroides. The sequence continues at coordinate 990 of CAVGKO010000199.1, read as the reverse complement.
CACCTACCGCGAGGCGCTAAAAGACGTGGAGACCTCGAAGGCCGACATCATCATTGAGATACCCCGGCACATGGAGCGCGACCTTGTGAACCACCTCAGGCCTCATATCCTTGTGGTGGCAAATGCAGTGAACGGCACCAAGGGCAGCATGGGTAATGCCTATATGAACAGCATCATCTCGCAGCATCTCATCGAGGCTATGCCGGGGGTTGACATAAGCATGCAGCCCGCCCGCTTCCATACCCACTACCTCTACAACAAGCATCTCAACTATAAACTCTTCATGATACCCTCGCTCATGGCCATCTTGGTGATGCTTCTCTGCGGCTTCCTTCCGGCGCTCAACATCGTGGGCGAGAAGGAGAGCGGCACCATTGAGGCCATCAACGTCACACCCGTAAGGAAGTGGGAGTTCATCCTGGCTAAGCTTATCCCCTATTGGATAATAGCCATGGTGGTAATGTCGGTATGCTTCGTGCTGGCGTGGGCAGTGTATGGCATCACCTCGGCGGGCAGCCTGTGGATTGTCTACCTGCTTGCCATGCTGCTGGCATTTATCTTCAGCGGCTTCGGGTTGGTGGTGTCGAACTACAACGACACCATGCAGCAGGCAGTGTTCGTGATGTGGTTCTTCGTGGTATGCCTCATCCTCCTCAGCGGCCTCTTCACCCCCGTGCGCTCCATGCCCCACTGGGCGTATCTCTCCACCTACGTCAACCCCATGCACTATTTCATTGATGCCATCCGCACGGTCTTTGTAAGGGGTGGCGACTTCGGGTGCGTGCGGCATCAGGTTTTGGCGCTCGGAATCTTTGCCGTGGTGATGAATATTTGGGCAGTGGTGAGCTATCGCAAACAGTCGTGATGAGCGAAGGCAAAAAATGAAACGACCGGTCCTTTTGGGCAAAACGACCGGTCGTTTTCATCAAAACCATTGTCTTTTCCTGATTTTGGTTGACTCGGGTTTATAAATTATTACTGATAAATGTT
>CAVGKO010000198.1:0-3101 GCA_963629885.1 Anaerobutyricum sp. | reverse complement strand
ATTTATTTGCGACCATTCACTTTATACGAAACAGAGTTGTATCTGAAATCTATAGGATGTTCTTGGGACCGCTTTCAGATAGCCCAATGCTATATGTGCTTTGGCGGCATTCCTTTCTATTTAAGTTTGATACAGCCCAATCTGAGTTTAGTGCAAAATATAGATGCTCTTTGCTTCAATAAGGGAGGAGCGCTACGTCATGAATTTGACGAACTTTATAGCGCCCTGTTTTCTAATGCAGAAAGCTACATCAAAATTGTTAGGATGTTGGCTACCCGTAGAAATGGTATGGTGTATTCAGAAATTGTCAAGAATACGAAGATTGAGGGAAGTAGATTGACCAAGATATTGGCCAATTTGGAAAGGTGCGACTTTATTATGAAAATCCGTTATTATGGCAAGAAAACCCAAGACCGTATCTATAAACTGACTGACTTCTACACGTTGTTCTATCTGAAATATATCGAACCGAATGTTGATTCTTACGATGAGCAATGGTGGAGCGGTCATTACTTGTCGCATAGTGTGGAGGCATGGCAAGGATTGACTTTTGAAAATCTATGCTTGATGCATATCAACCAAATTCGAGGTGCACTAAATATTGGAGGTGTGGCTACAGAAGCTTTTGCTTGGTTTGATAAGGCCGACAAGGAAAAGGATATGAGAGGGTCGCAAATAGACCTTATCTTGGAACGTGCAGATAGAATAATCAATCTTTGCGAAATGAAATTTTGCCAAGGTCAATACAGAATTTCTGACGAATATGCCATGAAACTACGCAACAGAATGGAACTGTTTCGGGAAAAGACTCGCACAACAAAAACATTGGCAAATACGTTTGTCACAACATTCGGAGTTGCCAATGGTATATATTCAAGCATCGTGTCAAGTGAAGTCAATTTAGACGGATTGTTTACTCCTTAGGAATTTATCTTGCGGAGAAACAAAAAGGAGGAAAACCATATAGCTTTCCTCCTTTTTGTTTCTCCCCTTGAGTTGCGGAGGCAAGACTCGAACTTGCGACCTTTGGGTTATGAGCCCAACGAGCTACCACTGCTCCACTCCGCGATATAATTCTATAGTCAATTTCTTGATTATGGCTGCAAAGGTATGGCTCTTTTCTTACAAAACAAATTTATCGTAAGTTTTTTTTGATGCTCTTGGTAAAGCCAATCTTTTTTTGGTACTTTGCGCATAGTGTTAATCAACAAAAAGTGCGATACATATAAAGCAAATGACGGTTTCTAAAACACGCGAAAAGCTGGTGGATGTGGCGAGACAATTGTTTGCCCGCATGGGGGTCGACAATACAACCATGAACGATATCGCACAGGCATCCAAGAAAGGTAGACGTACGCTGTATACCTATTTCAAGAGTAAGAATGATGTTTATCTGGCGGTGGTGGAGTCGGAGCTCGACCATCTGTATGCAATGCTGTTTGACGTGGCAGGGAGAGATTTGCCGGCAGACGAGAAGCTGATAACGTTTATCTACACCCGGCTGGATGCCATCAAGGCGCTCGTGTTTCGCAACGGCACGCTTAGGGCCAATTTCTTTCGCGACATATGGCGTGTGGAAAAGGTGCGCAAGGATTTCGACGTGCGCGAGACGGAACTGTTGAAAGGCATCTTGGATGCCGGAGTTGACGAGGGCGTTTTTGCCATGCCGGATACCGATGTTACGGCCGTAGTGCTCCATCATGCCTTGAAAGGATTGGAGGTGCCATACATCAGAGGCGTCATGGGCGACACCATTGCCCAGAGAGTTAAGCGCAGAGATAATGTGATGAATTTAATATTCAACGGAATTAAGATAAAGAAAGCATGAAACTATTAGAAGGAAAAGTGGCTGTTATAACCGGTGCCGCACGTGGTATCGGTAAGGCTATTGCTTTGAAGTTCGCTTCCGAAGGAGCGAATATTGCATTTACTGATTTGGTTATAGATGAGATAGGTGAAGCAACACAGAAAGAAATCGAGGCTTTTGGTGTGAAGGCAAAAGGATATGCTTCCAACGCTGCCAACTTCGAAGAAACACACGCTGTGGTAACGGAGATAGTGAACGATTTTGGTCGTATTGATATCCTTGTAAACAATGCAGGTATTACCAAAGACGGATTGATGGTTCGCATGGGCGAATCTCAGTGGGATGCCGTTCTGAATGTAAACCTAAAGTCGGCGTTCAACTTTATCCATGCCTGCACGCCTGTTATGATGAAACAGCGCTCGGGTAATATCATCAATATGGCTTCGGTTGTTGGTGTTCATGGCAATGCGGGGCAGTGTAACTATTCGGCATCGAAGGCCGGATTGATAGGTTTGGCCAAGTCCATTGCGCAGGAGCTGGGCTCACGCGGTATCCGCGCCAACGCCATTGCTCCGGGTTTCATCATCACGGATATGACAGCCAAGCTGCCTGAGGATGTGAAAGCGGAATGGTGTAAGAAGATACCTCTGCGCCGTGGCGGTACGCCCGAAGATGTGGCAAACATCGCTACCTTCCTTGCCTCCGACCTTTCTTCGTATGTGTCGGGCCAGGTTATCCAGGTTGATGGCGGCATGAATATGTAAGTATGGAAGTCATCTACGAAGACAATCATATCATCGCGGTAAACAAAACATGCCGTGAGATTGTGCAGGGAGATAAAACCGGTGATGCTCCTCTTTCGGAAATGCTCAAGGCATGGCTGAAAGAGAAGTATTGCAAACCGGGAAATGTTTTCGTAGGGGTTGCTCATAGGTTGGACCGCCCTGTCAGTGGCATCGTTTTGTTTGCCAAGACAAGTAAGGCTCTGGCCCGTTTGAATGATATGTTTCGGGCAGGAGAGGTGAAGAAGACCTATTGGGCCATTGTTAAGCATTGCCCGGCAGAGGAAGAAGGCGAACTGGTTCATTGGCTGGTGCGCAACGAGAAACAGAACAAAAGCTTTGCGTATGATACGGAACGTCCCGGCTCAAAGAAGGCAATCCTTCATTACAAGGTGATAGCCCGTTCGGACAATTATTTCTTGTTGGAGGTGGACCTTAAAACCGGGCGTCATCATCAAATACGTTGCCAGTTGGCAAGGTTGGGATGTCCTATCAAGGGAGACCTTAAATAT
>CAVGKO010000197.1:0-3138 GCA_963629885.1 Anaerobutyricum sp. | reverse complement strand
CCCAAGGCGGGCGTACTCTCTCGGGTCAGACCTTGGAGGCTTGTCTGGCTTCGGTTCAACACATCAACTTGGTTAGTATCGGTCTTAACTGCTCTTTCGGGGCAGAGGATATGAAACCCTACCTTGCCGACTTGGCCCGGCGTGCTCCATATTATATAAGTGCATATCCGAATGCCGGCTTGCCCAATACCTTTGGCACCTACGACGAGACGCCTGAGAAGATGGCGAGTCATGTGAAGCCGTTCGTGGAGGAGGGATTGGTGAACATACTTGGCGGTTGTTGTGGCACAACGCCGGAACATATTGCCCGTTATCCGGAGTTGGTGAAAGGGGCAAAGCCGCACGTGCCCGTGGCAAAGCCCGACTGCTTGTGGCTGTCGGGTCTCGAGCTACTGGCAATACCCAACCATTCCGATTGCCGCTTTGTTACCATAGGAGAGCGTTGCAATGTTGCCGGCTCCCGCAAGTTCTTGCGATTGATTAAGGAAGGAAACTACGAGGAGGCACTGACGATAGCCCACAAACAAGTGGAAGACGGGGCACAGGTCATCGATATTAATATGGACGACGGCATGCTGGATGCTACTAAGGAGATGACCACCTTCCTCAACCTTATTGCCTCGGAGCCGGATATTGCCCGCGTGCCGATTATGATTGACTCGTCCCGTTGGCAGGTGATTGAAGAGGGGCTGATGTGCGTGCAGGGTAAGAGTATTGTCAATTCCATCTCCTTGAAAGAAGGCGAAGAGGTATTTCTCAAGCATGCCGCCCGTATCAAGCAGTTGGGGGCAGCCGTTGTTGTCATGGCTTTCGACGAGAAGGGCCAGGCGGATACCTTCGAACGTAAGACGGAGGTATGTGGCCGTGCCTATCGTCTGCTTCGCGAGAAGGTGGGCTTCAATCAGAATGATATCATCTTCGACCCTAACGTGCTGGCAATAGCTACCGGCATTGAGGAGCATGACGGCTATGCCCTTGATTTTATCCGTGCCGTTGAGTGGATAAAGCAGAACCTGCCGGGGGCTAAGGTGAGCGGTGGAATAAGTAACCTCTCGTTCTCGTTCCGCGGCAACAACTATGTGCGTGAGGCGATGCATGCCGTATTTCTCTATCATGCCATCCGCAAGGGGTTGGATATGGGGATAGTGAACCCTTCGTCCTCGGTGTTGTATGAAGACATAGACCCCGAGCTTAGAGGTTTGTTGGAGGACGTGATACTCTGCCGCCGGCCCGGCGCTGCCGAGGAACTCATACAATGGACAACCCGCAACGCGCAGCAGACCACGGTGGGTAAGAACGAAGCAAACACCCATGGGGATGCCGGCAGAGGGCTGTCGGTAGAAGAACGCTTGGAGAATGCCTTGATACGGGGCATCGGCGAGCATTTGGAGGAAGACCTAAAGGAAGCCTTGCAGAAATATCCCCGACCGGTAGATATAATAGAAGGCCCGTTGATGAGCGGCATGAACAAGGTGGGAGAGTTGTTTGGCGCGGGAAAGATGTTCTTGCCGCAGGTGGTGAAGACTGCCCGCACCATGAAGAAGGCGGTAGCCATCCTTCAGCCTGCCATTGAGGCGGAGAACGCTGTCAAGGGCGTAAGCTCGGCAGGGAAGGTGCTTTTCGCAACGGTGAAGGGCGATGTGCACGACATAGGCAAGAATATTGTGTCGATAGTCCTTGCCTGCAACAACTACGAGGTTATAGACCTTGGCGTGATGGTGCCTGCCGAGAAGATTGTGGAGACAGCCATCCGTGAGAAGCCCGACTTGGTTTGTCTCTCCGGACTAATCACTCCTTCGCTTGAGGAGATGGTACACGTTACCGACGAGATGCAGAAGGCGGGACTTACCATCCCCATCATGGTGGGTGGCGCAACCACTTCGAAGCAACATACGGCAATAAAGATTGCCCCTCACTACGACTATCCGGTGATACATGTGCTTGATGCCTCGCAGAACCCCTTGATTGCCGCCAAGCTGCTTAACCCGGATACCCGTGATGCTTATATTGAAGACTTGAACAGGGAATACGAGGCTTTACGCATGTCTTCGTGCCAAAAGAAGGACTCGAAGGTCTCTCTTGGCGAAGCCCGCCGCCATCCGCAATGTATAGACTGGAAAGCATGGCAGCCCACAACGCCCCAAAACCCCGGCGTACATGTCGTGCCATATATCCCGATAGAAGAAATCATACCCTACATAAACTGGACCTACTTCTTCACGGCATGGAAGCTGAGCGGGAAGTATACGGGTATAGCTAATCTGCATGGCTGTGATTCTTGTCGCGCCCGGTGGTTGGCAAGTTTCCCCGAGGAGGAGCGAGCCAAGGCAGCCGAGGCCATGCAGCTGCATAAGGATGCCGTTCGCATGCTCAGCCGTTTGGTGGAGATGAAGGCAGAGTATTGCAAGGCCATCTACGGCTTCTTCCCTGCCAATAGCGATGGCGACAATATCCGTATGGGTGGAGTCGTGCTCCCTCTCTTGCGCCAGCAAACAAAGAACGAGGAGGGGGTCTATAAGTCGCTTGCCGATTATGTCATGCCTCTTTCCGAAGGGCGGGAGGATTATGTCGGTGCGTTTGTTGTGACTGCCGGCATGGGTGCCGAAGAGCTTCTCAAGCAGATGAAGGATGAGGGCGACACCTATGGCGCGGTGCTTCTTCAGACGTTGACAGACCGCCTGGCGGAGGCTCTCTCGGAATACTTGCACGAGAAGGTCCGCAAGGAATACTGGGGCTATGCTCCGGACGAGTCGCTTACCATGGAAGAGCTCTTTAAAGCAAAATATCAAGGGATACGCCCGGCTGTGGGCTATCCCTCATTGCCCGACCAACGCATGATGGAGCTGCTGGACCAACTGCTGGATATGTCGCAGATTGGCGTGTCGTTGACGGAGAATGGCGCCATGTATCCTACTGCCTCGATAAGCGGCATATATATTGCCCATCCGTCCGCGCAGTATTTCATGATTGGAGGGATAGATGAAGAGCAGATGAAGGATTATGCCCTTCGCCGCAACCTCTCGGAAACGGAGGTGAAGAAGCTCCTTAACAAAAATATTTAGCCCCCCGCTTTTCAACCTCCGAAACCCGATTGGTTAACCAATTCGGGCAAATTGGTTAACCGTTTTCATCAAATTG
>CAVGKO010000196.1:0-3155 GCA_963629885.1 Anaerobutyricum sp. | reverse complement strand
GAATCATTTTACTGTTTTATTAATATATATTCCTATAAATAGACCACAAATGTACATAAAATGCTCTGATTCCTCTTTAGCACCCCAAACAGAAATCTTAAAAAGCCTTCATCTCATCGCGCTTTGTTTAAAAACCCACAAATGGTCTCGCGAGAAAGAAATATTTTTTATGAATTACCCCTCCTCCCTTCAAAAGACGGGCAAGCACTGATGACAAAGCATTTACGCCAATATTTGCGCGATAAACAAATTATGTTCTTAAACATATTTTTGTCCTCTCATTGTATTTTTTGTTTAATGTTGCTTGTTGTTTTCATAAAGTTACATAAATTTGCACCCTTGAGTTCATACTCCATTATAAAGAGTTGAATTGAAATTTTTTATTAGATGTATAACCCCTTAAACAAACAGTACCAAATGAAAATCAATTACAGTGTACAGTTGTGTTTGGCTGCTTTAGCTCTATCGTTTTCCACGAATGCGATAGCAGAAGAAGCCCCCAAAAGTAGTATCGTAGCCGTGACGCAGCAAAGCGGCCGGTTGACAGGTACGGTAAGTGACGAACTGGGCCCCGTTGCCGGAGCTGCAGTTGAGGTAAAAGGGACCACCAATGGTGTGGTTACCGATGCAGATGGCCACTTTTCGCTTTCCGGCGTAAAGAATGGCGCTATTATCAGAGTAAGTTTCTTGGGATATGTTGCTCAGGAAATTACTTACAAAGGTCAGTCAACACTGAATGTTACCTTGTCGGAAGACTCTCAGAAGTTGGACGAGGTGGTTGTAACCGCCTTGGGTATTGCCAAAGAGAGTAAGAAGTTGGGTTACTCAGTTACAACTATCAAATCAGACGATTTGATTAAGACCGGTTCGCCTAACTTCGCTACAGCATTGTATGGTAAGGCTTCCGGTGTACGTATTCAGAATACACAGGGTGGTGCCGCTGCCGGTGTATCTATCACAGTCCGCGGTCTGTCATCTCTTAACGGAAACACACAGCCGCTCGTTATCCTCAACGGTGTACCTATCCGTAACGGTAACTCAAGTACAACAGGTGGGACAAGCAACTTCAACGATATAGGCGTTGGTGGTGGTGTACGTTCAAATGGTTTGACCGATATCAACCCTGAAGATATCGACCAGTTGACCATCTTGAAAGGTTCTGCCGCTACTGCCCTCTACGGTTCTGAGGCTGCCAACGGTGCTATCGTCATCACAAGTAAGAAGGCCAAAGGCAATGGTGTAACAGTAGACGTTAACGCCACTTTCCAAGCCAACTTGGTTGCTTACGTTCCTGCTATTCAGACCAAGTATGGTCCAGGTACAGGTTATGGTGACTGGACTCAGGAGATGATTGACAATGGTGGTTTCAAGAAAGACGCAGCCACCGGCAAGTTGTATCCGGCATACAGCAACTATCAGTGGGGACCTGCTTACGACGGTCGTGAAGTTCTCTACATTGATGGTTCAACTCGTGCTTACTCGCCAATCTCAAAGGCTCCTTGGGAACAGTTGTTCAAAACCGGTACAGACCAGATGTACAACATCGCTATCAACCAAGGTAGTGAGAACTCAAGCAACCGTTTCTCTTATACTACATTGCTTGAAACTCCTAACGCCTTGACAGGTTCGTATAGCAAACACAATTTCAACTTGATTGGTAACTTGAAGTTCAACGATAAGTTGCAACTCGATTATTCAGCCAACTATATCACTCAGCACACTGTTAACCGTTCGCAGGCTTCAATCAGTATCTACGGTGGTTTCAGCAGTATGTTCGGTGCATTCCTCGACATTCCTTTGATGAAGAAGATGTATAAGACAAGCCTCGGCTACAAGAACAACGATGCAGGTTCTGGTCCTACGCCGGATGAAGCATTCCAGTATGGTTCAGATAGTTTCGTAGATGGTGTACGTAACCTTCTTTGGAACGTAAACGAGCACAGAAGTGATGAATTGGAACAGCGTTTGATTGCCAGCGTATCTCCTTCTTGGAAGATATTCCCGTTCTTGACTGCTAAGGGTCGTCTTTCTACTGACTTCACGTTCTCTAAACAAACAGACGAGAGCAATGCCGACAAACCATCTTCAGCAAGTACAAGTTCTTCAAGTGGTGGCTACTCAACTTTGTCGAAATACTATCAGGTAACTTACGGTGACATCATGTTGATGTTAGACAAGAAATTGAACGACGATTTCAACTTGACAGCCAGTGTAGGTTGGCAGGCACGCCAGGAGAAGATGAACAGTATGTCTCTCGGAACCAACAGTGGTTTGATGGTAGAAAACATCTTCATGATTGGTAACTCCTATAAGACTATCAACGTTGGTAACGGTAACGAAGGTAGAATGGAACTTTTGAAGACTGCTTGGTTGCAGACTCTCGGTCTTTCTTTCAAAGACTATTTGTTCTTGGAATTGACAGGTCGTGAGGAGAAATCTTCAACTCTGCCTAAGAAGAGCCGTAGCTACTTCTATCCATCTGCAAGTTTGAGCTTCCTCTACACAGAGGCTTTCAAAGAAGACCTGCCTTCATGGTATGAATATGGTAAACTTCGTCTTTCTTACGGTGTTGTAGGTAATGCTCCTGAGGCATACGCTGCAAACATGGCTTACTCGTTCGGTAGCGGTCCGGGTTGGAGCTACGAACAAGTTCCGACTGCTCTTGGTAACGAAAACCTTAAGCCTGAAAAGACAAAAGAGTTTGAAATCGGTCTCGAGAACAAGTTCTTAAAGAACCGTGCAGGTTTCGAAGTTTCTTACTACAATAAGAAGATTACCGATATGTTGCTGAACGCATCTTTGGCTCCTTCGAGCGGTAGTTCAACAATGTGGGTTAACTCAGGTGTCATGAGCAATAAGGGTGTTGAAATCTCTGCTTACGGTACACCGATTCAGACTAAGGACTTCAGCTTGGAACTCAAGACCAACTTAGGTTTCAACCAGAACAAGATTGAATCTTTGGTTGAAGGTATCAGTTTCATCGAGACAGGTGACTTCGCCAGCAAGGTTGGTAAGAACTACTCTTATGTAGGTCGTTCAATGGGTGACTTCCTCACAGCAGCCAACAAGGTAGTTGAGGACGGTCCGTACAAAGGTCGTAAGATTGTAAACAACGATGGTAACTATGTAATGACATCAGACTACCAGTTTGTTGG
>CAVGKO010000195.1:0-3167 GCA_963629885.1 Anaerobutyricum sp. | reverse complement strand
TATTTGAACAACTCTTCAGAGACCAATTTATTAACTTCATCGACCAGTGCTTGCTTCCCATACATTTTTTGCACCATGCCCATCGGCACCATGCCTTTACGGAAGCCGGGCACATTTGCTTTCCGACGGAAATTGCGCAGGCTCTTTTCCACCTGTTCGGCATAGTCAGCCTTCACTATTTCCACTTTCACAATGCTACTGACGGCATCAATGTCCTTACGCGAAACGTTCATTCTGAATGATTTATTTATTTAATTATTAATTGTATCGATTTTTTCAAGTCGCAAAAATAGAGTTAATCTCTTAATCTCGCAAATTGTTTATAGGCTTTGTTGGGTTGTGGAATTGGCGATACGTATCATATCAAAACACTCGAAATCGAACAATTATCACCTTCCCTCCATTGGCCTTCGGGTCGATGCCTTATTGTTTCAAGCCCGAGGCAATATGACGGCGGTAGCAACGCAGGTCTGCATCGTTAAGCACCTGGCTGATATGGCTTAGACGCTCGGCATGCGAAACGTTGGCATCCACAAAATTGTCCTCCTTCATATCTATATACCCTGTTCCGGTGACGGGCAGATATTCGTCCCACTGAACGGGGACTTGATGGTTTCTACCGTCGCCGCCCCACTTACTTACATATGTCACTCTTTGTTCCGAGCGATAGCCGTATGCCGAGACTTTTATGGTAGAGCTATTGTCCGCGCCCTTGCTTTGTTCCGTCTTGAGGATACATTGGGTCACGCACTGCGGATGCTTGAAATGGTCTTGCCCCCAGAAGTTGGCCAATGCCTCATGTTCCCAGAAGGCACTTTCGCGCTGCATATCTCGACCATATATATCTTCTTGCGGACGGATTTGTTGATACATCGGTACGCAGAGCAGTGGCGCCAAGCTGAAATATATGGCACGGAAATAGTTCGCGTTGATGGTATAGAAATCCTTTTGTGCCTTGTCGTAGTCGAAGTTATGATATTGCTTGGGATTCATATCGAGTTCCATCTCCTGCATATGCTGCGACACGATGGTGTTTATCATCTTGTGCTTTAAGAAATCAAAGTCGTCGCCATATCCCGATGTATGGTCTTTCAGCAGCCGCATCATGCTTTCTTGCGCCAAGGGAGTGAACAGCAAGGCAAACTGTTGGTTGTTGTTGCGGTCGCTCGTATTGAACGCCACCTCAAACTCCTCGTTGCTCATCATGGCAAAGTCGCTGTCGCTTAAGTCGCGTGCCTTCTTGCGGAGCACCCATCTCTTCCATTTGTATGACAGCGACCCTTCCTTGTCCGCCAAACCGCTTTGCTTGCGGTTGAATATCAAATCGGGGGCAGCAGTGTTGCCGTATATCAGCCGTGTTTTTTCGTAATAACCGGGATAGGGGGCTGTGACATATGCCACGAGCACCTGAGTATGTGGCACCGTATGATATTTCCCGTCCGAACCACGCTCTCGGGTTGTCCAATGGATGGTTTTCGTTCCGGAGTATGTTTTCTCTCCCCACTCCATCTTGCGGGTGCGGCATATCACAAACGGATTGCCGTTGATGAGGCCCGAGTGGGAGTATAACACCGAACGTTCGGCATTAAACGAATCGTCCCAATTATACACCTGCTTGAGGTCGGCAAGGCGTTGTGTCGTAAAATAGGGGTCGAACTCCAGGCGTGGCACCGCCTTCGACATCATACGTGTAAGTACGTCCCAATCGTATAGACTATTGAGCGAAGCCATTTGCGCCCATGCCTCTTTCTTCAGGCGTGCCACCGAGTCCTCCAGTTTGCTACGTTCTTTTTTCAACGCACTCAGATGGGGATGCACTCTAAAGAATAGGTATAAGAGCACCACCACAACCGCGGCAATGATTGCCATGGCTATCTCCGAGGTCAATAGGTTTTGGGTGTACTGATAGTAGCCATACCCTATTCCACCCGCAACGCATAGCCAAAGGACGACGCACCACAGAGTCCACCTGCGGATTTTTGACGACACCTTATCGGCCTTCTTCTGCGTGGAATACAACTGACGGCACGTCTCACGGTTGGCATCCACGTCCACTTGCGCTTCTTTTGCCAGTTCGGCAAAAGTCTTTTCCGCCACCTCTTTAAAGCGGTCATGGAACACCCTGACATACTCCAGGAGCGGGTCATAAATATCTTGCACCATGACTCTTTGGTTTTAGAAGAACTTACTGCGGGCCATTTGGCGTGTTTCTTCCGAAGCAGTGAACGGGATACGGGTTGTGTAGTGCTGACGGGCGGCAACAATCATCTTGGTAGGCCAAGCAAAGATATCGGTGTTCCACTGGGTCACTCTGTTGTTGTATACCGTACGAGCGGCGGTAATCTCGCGTTGGAGATAGTTGTTCTGCTGCATGGCGTCGGCAATGGCGTTATGAGCCTTCAGTTCGGGATAAGCTTCCACCTGAGGGAAGAGGCGACCAAAGGCATGGTCCACCTGACGACTTACCTCGTTGCGGTTCTCACCGTTTACCACGCCGCTGCGAAGACCGGCAACAGCCTTCATGACGTCTTTGTCGAGGTCAACAGCCTTCTCAACCAAGCCTGCCACGTTCTGCAGAATCTGTACGCGTTGCTCCAGGTAGTTGTCGATGTTAGAGGCTTCGGCTTGGATACGTTGCTCCAACTGCTGGAAATAGTTTCGTGCGGAGATTTTCTTGAAGATAAATATCACGCCCGGCAGGATGCCCACCAAACAGCCTACGACGCCCACCAACAGCGGATTCTCGAGCGTACTGCCCATGATGAACACGAATAGCAAAACAAGTATGGGGATTGTTACCCACAGAGCGATTTCAAACAAGGTAGAACCGAACCCGATTTCCACCGGTAGCTGACGGTCGATTACGTGAATGTCACGTCCTTTGTCGTTGACAGTTCCTGTCACTTCATCCAATAAATTTGCCATATTAATAGGTTTGAGTGGTTAGTGTTTCCCAATTGTCATGGCAAACATAGTTGTTTTATTTGGAAATGCCCCTAAAACGGGAGGATTAATCCTTTTGCCCAAATGGATTAATCCTTTTCGTCAAAACGATTAATCCCCCGGAGGAAATCCATTGATGGTTTCAAACCGATTGGTTAACCAATTTGCCCGGATTGGTTAACCAATCGGGATTGAGACGACTTTGCCGGGGAAAACTGAAGACC
>CAVGKO010000194.1:0-3187 GCA_963629885.1 Anaerobutyricum sp. | reverse complement strand
TTCATTTTAACAACCAAAAAAACATTTTAGATATGGCAAAGAAAATCATGGCATGGAGCAAGTGCAAGTTTGAAATCGGTAAGACCGGCGAGAACGATGCAATGTCAACAACACTGACTGATATCGGTGTTATCAAAGATAAGTCTTCGAGCATCGAGCCATCCGACGGCGACTCCCTGGAGATGAAAGCCACGGGCGGCGAACTTGTTGCAAAGGAAGTGTTGGAAGGCGGTTTTACAGCCACCACACGCGTTATCGAGCCCACTGAAGAGCTGCTTACTCTTTTGGGTTTAGGTGCGGCAGCAAGCAGCGGGGGAGACTTCCAGGTTACTACTCATGTGGTAGAGGGTGACTGGTCGCTTCAGATAACTCCGAAAAACACGGGCGCCAAAGGCATCAAAGCGCCTAAGACGAATATCACCTATAAACCCGGATGGAGCGAGGAAGACGGCAACTATGCCGATATCGACTTCGAGATTCTGAAGGGCGAGGCGGGATATTGGTATTCGATATTCGCAAAGGCTTAAAGCAGCCGGTATGGGTGTAGCTTAAATGGTAGAGCGCAAAGGAGATGCCGGTTCGATGCCGGCCACCCAACAAATCAAAAACAAAAGGCAATGGAAAACATAGAGAAGACAGTGAGCGAGGCAATACTCCAACTGTCCACTGATAAGATTACGATAGACGGGGAGGAATATCCTCTTGCCCCGGCAACGGTAGGCACGGTAATCATGTTGTCCGGTCTTATCGCAGAGTTACCCAAGGTGGATAAGGCGGCCGACAATATTGTGTTGGAGATGCTCCGGGCGGCAAAGGATTGCGGCGTGATTGGACGCATTACAGCAACGCTGATACTCGGTGCCAAGCGCATCAAAGAGAACAGGCAGAAGACCATCTGTCAAGCCATCGACAAGAAGCATTGGTGGAGCCTCGGCAAAGAGAAGCGGCGAGTGGCGGAGGTGGATTACCTGGCAGAGAGGATTACCGACGAGCTAACCATCGATACGCTGGTGAGATTCATTACCCAGCGGCTCGGATTAATGCAGATAGGCAGTTTTTTCGAGCTTACCACTTTCCTATCCGAAGCAAATCAGCTAAGAAGGACAAGGGAGGTGGAGACAGCATCTGGGGATTAGTCATCAGTTGGGCAAAGAATATGAACACCACGCCGGATTACATATTGTATGAGATGAGTTTCATGAACGCTGTGATGTATTCGGCGGCAACCCCGGCTTATAACGATGAGCGGGACGATTGGGATGAGAGCATAGATGCCAACAACCCCAAGAACTTTAAAAACACAAACGAGGAGGTATATGTAAGATGAGCGACGGACGTATAAGTTTAGAAATTGGTCTTGACAATTCGCGGTTGCAACAAGATGCACGTGTAAGCCGTAATCTGATACAGGGTATCAGCGACACAGCCAAGAAGGAAGGCAATGCCATGGATGCGGCATTTAGGAAGATAGGCACATCCATGGCGGGCGTCTTTGCCGCATCCAAGATGGCAGAATTTGCCAAGCAGATAGCCTCCATTAGGGGCGAGTTTCAGAAGCTGGAGGTAGCCTTTAGTACACTTCTCCAGAGCAAATCCCAGGCGGACAAGCTGATGGCGCAACTTGTCAATACAGCAATTAAAACACCTTTCGGATTATCGGATATAGCCCAATCCGCCAAGCAACTGTTGGCTTATGGCGTGGAGGCTGACAAAGTAAACGAGACGCTCATCCGCTTGGGAGACATCGCCGCGGGACTATCAATCCCTATTGGCGATTTGGCCTACCTCTACGGCACTACCATGGTGCAAGGACGACTGTATACGATAGACCTCAATCAATTCCTCAACCGCGGTATACCTCTCGCGGAAGAATTAGCCAAGCAGTTCGGAGTAGCCAAGACGGGAATACGAAAGTTGGTTGAGGAGGGAAAGGTAGGGTTCCCGGAGGTGCAAAAGGCTCTATGGGTGTTGACGGACGAAGGCAGCAAGTTCGGAGGGCTGATGGAAGCCCAGAGCAAGACCATATCGGGACAAACAGAAAACCTAAAGGATAGCATAGAGATAATGATGAACGACATGGGCAAGAGCATGGAAGGTGCTATATCGTCGTCCATAAGTCTTGCTGCCGGAGTGGTGGACCATTGGCGGGAGATAGGAAGCGTTATCCTTTCTGTTGCAACGGCCTTTGGTACATACAAGGCGGCTTTGCTTGTTGTCAGCGCGGCACAGATGATAAACAATGCCATTGTGAAGGAAGCGGCACTGCGAAGGATTGCGGCGGCGGCAGCGGGAATCACCTTATCGAAGGCGGAGGCTGTTGCGGCGGCACGTACCTCATTGCTATCGGCGGCATGGCGGGGACTAAACAAGATAATGTTGGCCAATCCATATTTGCTCATTGCATCCGCCATTGCGGGCGTCGTCACTGCCATGTGGACGTTGAGCGATAGGACATCGGCGGCGGAGAAGGCTCAGAAAAAGTTTAACGAAGAGGCTGAGAAGGCCAAGCAGAACAAGGCAGACCTGGCATCGGAGACGGGCAGCCTTATCACCAAAATAAACAGCGAGACTGAGAGTGTATACGGACAGATACGGGCATATCAGGAGCTGAAGAAGGTGATGCCGGGACTCGGTGATATGACGTTTGCTGAGTTCAAGGGCAAGAGCACCGAGGAGCAGAAGTCGCTTATCTCCGGACTGATGGATAAGCAGGAGATAGAAGAGGCTGAGAAAGCCTATGCTGAAGCCGAGGCAAGGGTGGATAGCCTGAGAAAGAAGGTGGAGGAAGCACAGAAGATGCGAGATGCGAATGGCGGGACTCATCTCAATAGTTTGGCGGGTGCTTATGTTGAGGCCGGATATGATAATACGCTACCATTACAACTGAAGGAGGCTGTTGCCTATGCCAAACTATACAAAGAAAGGGTTGACGAGATACGCGAGGCACAATGGGAGGCCAATACCCCGGTAAAGGAGCAGATAAAGCACTACGAGCAGATTTTGGCGGGATTGGAAGAGCAGCGCAAGATGTTGGAGGAAACGCTGAAGTATACCGAGGACGTGGTACCCATGTGGGAGGCGGTGAACAAGGAAATCAACAGCACCCAAGCTAAGATAGATGCACTGAATAAGAAGCCCACTACAACCGATGCAGACAAGGACAGATTGCAGAAGCTAAGGGAAGAGG
>CAVGKO010000193.1:0-3202 GCA_963629885.1 Anaerobutyricum sp. | reverse complement strand
TTTGGACGAAAAGGTTCGTACCTTTGGGGCAAAAGGTTCGAACCTCGGGGAAAATTCCATTAATGGCTTTCATCGAAACCGCTAATCTGAAAGACTCATCACTATCATTAAAAGATATTTTTTTTGCCCCTCCCTCTATCCTTGTTCTTATTCCTTTCCTAATGTAAAAGTTTGTTCTTTGTTGTCTGCTTTGCTCGGATTTTCAGTTGGTTTTAGCCATGCGGGGGGGTAATTGATGGGGCGTATGGTTGGTAGGTCGGCATTTGTTAAAAGTAAAAATCTGTGATAATTTTAAGAGAAAATGCAATAGAAATGTAACAACTTGTTTGTATGTTTGTGTCGATAATTTTAAGGACTCACTCTTTTTTTTCGAAGGAGTTGGTTTTATGTATAACGAAAAACAACAATTATGTCAAGAAACTTTAAGTCTGTAAGTTTATTGCTGTTGGTAGGTGTTCTGAGCTTCTCGGGGCACGTATGTGCGAATGCAGAGACGGCAATAGGTGCAAACATTTCCCAACAGAGTGGAAAAGTGACAGGAACAGTTGAGGATGCGTTGGGCCCCGTTCCCGGTGCCAACGTATCAGTCAAAGGTACTACTATCGGTACTATCACTGATACCGATGGTAAGTTCTCCTTGGAAGGTGTGAAAAGGGGTGATGTAATCCAGATTTCGTACATCGGTTACGTTACTCAGACGGTGCAGTATGATGGTCATTCCATCAATGTTAAGTTGGTTGAAGATGCGCAGAAGTTGGACGAGGTGGTTGTCCTCGGTTATGGTGTTGCTCAGAAGAAGCAAGACCTTTCTGCTGCAGTTGGTGTGGTTGCAGATGCTGATAAGTTGTCGATGCGTCCTGTTACCTCTACAGAAGCTATGTTGCAAGGTCAGTTGCCGGGTGTGACGGTTTCGTCGGACGGTGGTGCTCCTACAACAACTCCAAACATCGTAATCCGTGGTCAGGGTTCGCAGAATGGCGATAACGTGCTTTGGGTAGTAGACGGTGTGCCCGGTGCTCCCATTCCTTCGCTTACGGATATCGAGAGCATCGTAGTATTGAAGGACGCCGCTTCGGCTGCTATCTATGGTGCCGTTTCAGGTGCCGGTGGTTGCGTGCTTGTAACTACCAAGAAAGCAAAAGAAGGAACTCTTTCTGTTTCCTACGACGGTATCGTTGGTGTACGTCAGGCAAGCAACCTGCCTACTCCGCTGAATGCAGAGCAGCAGATAGCAATGCGTAAAGAATCGTATACCAATGCAGGTCTTGAGGTGCCGGTTGGTTGGGATACTACCAAGAACCCCTGGGTTGGTGTAACCCGTACAAACTGGATGGACGAAATCTTCCGCACAGCTATCTATCATCGTCACAACATTTCGTTGAACTCGGGTACAGAGAAGGCTCAGAACCGTTTCTCTGCTTCTTTCGACAACAACGACGGTACGTTGATTGAGACCTATAACAAGAACACAACATTACACTACGACGGTGCATTCAAAATCAACAAGTGGATTACCATCAACGAAGACCTTACTTGGCGTAGCTCGAACTCTCGTTCTACCAACACCGATTCAGGTTATTCGGGTTCCATCATCAGTGCCATCATGATGCCGTCGTCGGCTTCTGTTTATCAGTCCGACGGTTCTTACGGTGGAACAACAACCGAGGATGCTGCTTACATTGCTCAGTATGGTAGCAATTTCGCCGATATCCACGGTGATGCCATCAACCCGGTTCGCTTGCTTAAGGCAAACAATATCTACGACAGAAACTCCAACCTTTGGTCTACCACTACATTGACCGTTGGTAACATCGTACCGGGTCTTAAGTTCATCAGCCGTTACACTTACAACCAGAGTAACAGCTACTATAAGAGCTTCTCTCCGCGTCGTTTGGAAGTTGGTAAGCCCGAAGGTAACAACTCTCTCTACGAATCGGCTGCCCGCTACAGCAAATGGTTAACAGAAAACACCCTTACTTACGACAATACGTTTGGCGACCACACGGTAGGTGCTTTGCTCTCTACTACAGCCGACCGTACATACACTCGCGGTATGTCGATTAACGGTAAGGATATCCCTGACGAGTCTGCCAACCTTCAGTATATGTCGTTCGTTTCTTCTTCTACTATCAACGACTATCTGACCGGTCCGGATGCCAACGTGGCTATCATCGCTCGTCTCTCTTATTCGTTTGCCGACCGCTACTTCCTGACTGCTTCTTGGCGTCGTGACTATGCAAGCCGTCTGCCGGAGGATAACAACTATGGTGACTTCCCCGCTGTAACAGCTGCATGGAAGATTTCTAACGAGGAGTTCTTCCCCAAGACTGATGGTGTAAACCTCTTGAAGTTGCGTGGTTCTTGGGGTCGCGTAGGTAACCTCGGTTCCATCGGTTACAACTACAAGGCTGCAATGCTTTCGAAGACTACTTACAACGAACAGGCTCAGTATGGTGTTGAGAACGACACTTCTTGGGGCTCTATGTGGTATCTTGCCAACGTGGTTAACCCTAACCTTACTTGGGAGACTTCCGAGCAGTATGACCTCGGTCTTGACGCTGCTTTCCTTAAGAACCGTCTGAGCGTTTCTTTGGACTACTACAACAAACGTACTTACAACTTGATTCAGACTCAGTCTATGAACTGGCCGGACTACATCGGTATGAACGCTCAGCTCGTAAACATGGGTGAGGTTAAGAACAACGGTTTCGAGGCTATGCTTACTTGGAGCGACAGAGTTAATAAGGACTGGTCGTACTTCGTAACCGGTAACGTTGCCTACAACCACAATGAGGTTACTGATATTGGTGTAAAAGACTCTGAAGGCAATGCCGGTGTATGGACAGGTGGCGGTGGCTTCCGTAACATCCCTTACATCTATCAGACAACCGAAGGTCAGCCTCTGAACTCTTACTACTTGATTCGTAGCCTCGGTATCTTCCAGAGCGACGAAGAAGCTGCCGCTTATCAGAAAGACGGTCAGCGCATCCAGCCGAATGCCAAGGCAGGTGACCTGAAGTTTGAAGACTTCAATGGCGACGGTAAGATTGACAACAACGACCGTCAGTATATGGGTAACGCTACTCCTAACTGGACATACGCCCTCACAGCAGGCTTCTCGTTCAAGGATTTGACCGTAAGCGCAATGTTCCAGGGTGTTGGTGGCGCACAGGCCTTCTACGCAGGTAAGTATATGCTCATG
>CAVGKO010000192.1:0-3219 GCA_963629885.1 Anaerobutyricum sp. | reverse complement strand
GGGTAAATATTATTGTCTGATTGCCGGACTACCCAACTTGTCGTTGGATGATAGCAAGTTGACCTATTCTGTTTCCGAGTTCAGAAGGGAATTGGATGGGATGCTTACGTTTGGTGACAAGAAGTTGGTGGATTTGTTTTTCTTGAAGTTCGACAACAAGAATCTGCTTAACTTCTTGCAACATCCGGACAGCAATTGGGATGAGAGAGGACGAATAACACGCGATGCACTCAAGACTTTGTTTGATGCTTTGAAAGACGGAGAGAAGCCGCTTCGGAACAAACAGCTTCCTCCCTATTTCATGGCGTTTGTCAAACAATATCTGAATGGTCTGAGTATGGAAGAAAAGCCGGTCTCTTGGGAAGACAGATTGTCGGCCCTCTACTATGACTATGCAATGAAGTGTAGCAACGGATTTGTTTGTGATTGGTTTGAGCTGAACCTCAATATTGGGAATATGCTGACCGCTATTACCTGCCGGAAGTACGGATTTGATAAAGCAGAGTATATAGTAGGAAACAATGAAGTGGCTGAGGCTATCCGTACATCTAATGCCCGCGACTTCGGATTGGGAGCCATGGTGGATTATCTGCCCGAATTGCAACGTATTGCTGAAGAGCCGGACCTGATGGTTCGCGAAAAGAAAGTGGATTCGCTGAAATGGAAGTGGCTCGATGACGGGACTTTCTTTAAGACATTTGATATCGAAAGTGTGTTTGCCTACTTGCTGAAACTGGAAATGATAGAACGTTGGGTGACTTTAGACAAGGCCACAGGAGAGAAAACATTCCGTGATATAGTAGGGGCAATGAAGAAAGGGAGCGGCAACGCGTTGGAAGAATTTAAAAGAAACAATAACAAATAATTATGGCTACGAAAGGAATTGTAAAAGGAATCGTATCCAATCTGGTTACCGTTGAGGTGGATGGACCGGTTTCTCAAAATGAAATCTGTTACATTTCTGTAGGAGGCGTAAGGCTGATGGCAGAAGTTATTAAGGTAATAGGGAAAGAAGCCTTTGTGCAGGTGTTTGAGAGTACGCGTGGAATGCGTGTGGGTGATGAAGCCACATTCGAGGGACATATGCTTGAAGTGACACTTGGTCCGGGTATGTTGTCGCGCAACTACGATGGCTTGCAGAACGATTTGGATAAGATGGAGGGTGTATTCCTAAAACGTGGGGAATATACGTTTGCTCTTGACAATGAAAGACTGTGGGATTACAAGTCATTGGCAAAGGTTGGCGACAAGGTTGTAGCCGGTGATTGGTTGGGCCAAGTGGATGAGAACTCCCAACCTCACAAGATTATGGTTCCGTTCTCGTTTAAAGGAGAATATACAGTAAAGAGTTTGGTGGAAGCGGGCAAGTATACCATCAACCAAACAATTGCAGTGTTGACCAACGAGGATGGTAAGGATATTGAAGTGAATATGATACAGCGTTGGCCGGTAAAGAAAGCCATCACTTGTTATAGAGAAAAGCCGCGTCCGTATAAACTATTGGAGACAGGTGTTCGCACGATTGATACAATGAATCCTATAGTGGAAGGTGGCACGGGATTTATCCCCGGTCCGTTCGGAACGGGTAAGACTGTGCTTCAGCATGCCATATCCAAACAGGCGGAAGCGGACATTGTTATTATTGCTGCTTGCGGTGAACGTGCGAATGAGGTGGTGGAAATCTTTACAGAGTTTCCCGAGTTGGTTGACCCACATACCGGGCGTAAACTGATGGAGCGTACCATTATCATAGCCAATACATCAAACATGCCGGTGGCGGCTCGTGAGGCATCTGTATATACGGCAATGACCTTGGCTGAATATTACCGCAATATGGGGCTTAAGGTTTTGATGATGGCAGATTCCACTTCCCGTTGGGCACAGGCACTGCGTGAGATGTCTAACCGACTGGAAGAACTCCCGGGGCCTGATGCATTCCCTATGGACTTGTCTGCAATTGTGGCCAACTTCTATGCCCGTGCCGGATTCGTTCAATTGAACAATGGAGCAACGGGTTCGGTAACATTTATTGGTACGGTGTCGCCGGCAGGTGGTAACCTTAAGGAGCCGGTGACGGAAAACACCAAGAAGGTAGCACGTTGTTTCTATGCTTTGGAGCAGGAACGTGCAGACCGTAAACGTTATCCGGCCGTGAATCCGATTGACAGTTATTCAAAGTATCTTGAGTATCCCGAGTTTCAGGAATATATTGCCGGGCATATCTCTCCGGACTGGATTGATAAGGTGAACGAGATAAAGACCCGAATGCTACGCGGAAAGGAGATTGCCGAACAGATTAATATCTTGGGCGATGACGGCGTACCTGTGGAATACCATGTTACTTTCTGGAAGTCGGAGTTGATTGATTACGTTATTCTGCAGCAGGATGCATTCGACCCGATTGATGCCGTGACACCATTGGCCCGTCAGGAATTCATGTTGGATAAGGTGGTAGAGATTTGTCATACGGATTTTCATTTCGATACCTTCCTTGAGGTAATGGAATATTTCAAGCAGATGATAAACATCTTCAAGCAGATGAACTATTCCGAATACGAAAGCGACCAGTTTAAGAAGTTCAACGAACAACTCGATGCCTTGTTGGCAGAGCGTGTTGGCAAATAACAGCACAGATTATGGCAAAAGCATTTCAAAAGATATATACGAAGATTACCCAAATAACGAAGGCTACTTGTTCGCTGAAGGCAACAGGGGTTGGGTATGACGAGCTGGCTTCTGTAGATGGTAAGTTGGCACAGGTGGTAAAGATTATTGGAGACGAGGTAACACTGCAGGTGTTCTCCGGCACGGAGGGTATCCGTACCAATGCAGAGGTGGTGTTCATGGGTAAGGCACCTACGTTGAAGGTGGGCGACCAGTTGGCCGGACGTTTCTTCAATGCTTATGGCGACCCTATTGATGGAGGACCTGTTCCGGAAGGGACCGAGGTGGAAATCGGTGGTCCGTCGGTAAACCCCGTCCGCAGGGAGCAACCCTCTGAGTTGATTGCTACGGGTATTGCCGGTATCGACTTGAACAATACATTGGTGACCGGGCAGAAGATTCCCTTCTTTGCCGACCCGGACCAGCCGTTCAACCAAGTGATGGCTATGGTGGCCTTGCGTGCCCAATCGGATAAGATTATGCTTGGAGGTATGGGTATGACCAATGACGACTACTTGTTCTTTAAGAATACGTTTAGCAACGCCGGTGCTCTCG
>CAVGKO010000191.1:0-3229 GCA_963629885.1 Anaerobutyricum sp. | reverse complement strand
CTATCTGTCCGGAGTTGGCCTGCTCGCATCCCGGCTTGAAGGGAGGAAGGGGAGTGTAGTCGATATTGTAGTTGCGGTAATAGTATTCCTGCGACGGAGGGAGCACAAACCACGAGCGGGTAATCATCCTCTCGGGCGACTCGCATGAGCTGTTAACCCTGAAACGTCCGTCCGGGGAGAGATGCACCAAACGGTGATAGGGGCATACGGAAGTGCTCATTCCCGAGCGGGGAATATACACGCTGTCTACATCGGGACTGCATATCTGCGATGCTTTGTGGCCACTATGGCGGCAGATGGCTGTCATCTCCAGCTCATCGTAGGGCATATCAAACCATCCTCCGCCGGGAAGAAGGGAGAACAAGTCGAACAATACCGGGGCAGCAAAGCCCACGCCGGTGAGTCCCGGACGGCCTTCGCCCGAGGCATTGCCCACCCATACACCTACCACATAACGTGGCGTTGTGCCAATGGCCCAGGCATCACGGCCCCCATAGCTTGTCCCCGTCTTCCATGCAATGCGTTTCATCGACTCAAACTGCTGCCAGTCGGCTTCCTCCTCGGGACGGTTGAGGGCTGACATGGCCTCGTAAGTAAACCATATGGATGCGGCAGAGAGAAGCGGCTTGTCGGTAAGTCGCTTGTCGGCTATGGATTGGATGGGGATGGTGTCCTTATTAGGGAAAGGTGTCAGCGGATGGATATCCCCGGGGTTGTATCTCCCGTTGTAAGGATGGTAGTGGGCAAGCACTCTTGATAGCGAGGCATACATGCCCGAGAGGTCCCACAACGTCCCTTCGGCTCCACCAAGAATCAACGACGCCCCGTAGTGTTCCTCCGAGAAACGAAGGGTGGTCATCCCAAGGGCCTTCAATAGTGTCATAAACCGCCCGGTGTTGTATTGCGACAGCATACGAACCAAGGGCACGTTCAGCGACCTTTCGATGGCTTGGTGGGCAGGCACGGCTCCGCTCCATGTCTTGTTGTAGTTCTGAGGCACGAAACCATTTATGTTTAGCGGCACGTCGGGCACAAGAGTGGAGGGGAGTATCATTCCCTCGTGAAGCATGCCGGCATAGAGGAAGGGCTTGAGGATACTTCCCGTGCTGCGCGGGGAGGTGATGATGTCCACCTGGTTGCCCTGCTTCTGCTCGCCGCCGAAGCCGGTGTTGCCGGCATAAGCCAACACCTCGCCTGTCTCCACATCGGCAATGATGGCAGCAATGTTGTGGATGAGGTTCGAGGAATATTCCCCGGCATAATGGTCCACCAACGCCTGAGTCTGCGTCTGCAGGGAGTGGCGCAAGGATGTCGTGATGCTTGTCCCGGGGGTGACGGCTGCCAGGCGTTCCAACAAATGTGGCGCCTCGTTGGGCAAGGGGACGGGCGCTTCGGGCAGAGGCTCAAGGCACGAGAGTTCGTATTCCGTATTATCTATTATTCCCCGTTCCCTTAGCGTAAGGAGCAACTTGTCGCGCTTTGCCTTCAGCTGTTTGCGGTTTCTCCCCGGGTGGATTATGGCAGGTGAGTTGGGCAGGACGGCAAGAGTGGCGCTCTCTGCCCACGACAGGTCCGCTGCGCTACGTCCGAAATAACGCCATGCCGCAGTCTCCACGCCCACCACATTGCCTCCAAACGGGGCATGGGAGGCATAGAGGCATAGTATCTCTTCTTTGCTGTGGGTAGTCTCGAGGAAGAGTGCCCGGCTTATCTCTATGCCTTTCTCCACAAAGCTGCGGTCTCGGTTCTTCCTTGCCAAGCGAACCAGCTGCATCGTGAGTGTGCTTCCTCCGCTTACCACCTTATGATGTTTCACATTGAGATAAGCGGCACGAAGGATGGCTGCGGCATCCACACCCGGATGATAGAAGAATCGGCGGTCTTCGTAGTTGGTAAGGCAAGTGGCAAACTTCTCGCTTAATGTATCGGTTGGCGGGAATCGCCATTGTCCGTCGGGAGCAATACGCGCCCCCAAAAGATGGTGCTCAGAGGAATAGAGCAAGGTGGAGTAGGGGTCGGTGAACAAGCTGCGGGGAACAATAATCCGCATAACACCCCAAAGAGAAAAGAGAATCAGCAAAGCATAGACAATCCAAGCCTTATATTTGAATCCCTTCATTATGTCTAATCTCGATATCCGGATTGAACTTCTTCAAGAGTTTAACAAATTCCTGTTCGTTTTGCGGAGATATGAGCATCCACATCTTCCCTTCTTTCCATATAATGATTCTGTCGAGCGACAAGGCATAGCTCGAAACGGGGAGGATTGACGATTGCAGGGCCTCTATATCGGCAATGGCAATCTCTTTCTTTGGGAAGAAGCTACAGTGGAGCACCAATCTGCCATCCCCCGTAACTACATAGAAGGTATTGAAAAACGCGTGCAGGACCAATGCGCTGGCAACCAAGGATACGATAATCAGCGTTGCGTCTTGATGCAACACTGCCACGACGCACAGCGCCACCAACATGATTACCAATAGGTGATACCACCATCCTATCTTTGATTTGAAGACTCTGTCCATAACACGTGCCCTTTATATATAGGGGCGGCTGATTATCCTTCAGCCGCCGTTGTCTCTTCTGCCTTCGGAGCTTCTTCCTCTTCCTTCGGAGTGAAGTCCGTGACGTCGGCTTTGATTAACGTGTTATACCACGTCAACAGCTTCTTGATGTCGCTCGGATATACTCTCTCGCGGTCGAACTCAGGTAACACCTCAGCAAAGTAGCTGCGCAGGTCGTTGACATCAGTAGGTATCGTAACCACAGCGCCGTTCTCTTTCTCCTTTACCTTGGTGAGCACCTCGTGCAAAGGCACCTCCGCCTCGTTGGTATAGATAGCGATATCTCCAAGCGAGATGACTTTATCTCTTGCGTATATGGGTGTTCTCTTCTTATCTGCCAATGATTCTACAAACAACATGTTCTTCCCGTGGGAAACCAAACGAAACAATCCCGGCTTTCCCGAGACCGACAAAATAGTCTTCAACATAATCTTTTGCTTTCTTAATAATAGCGTTAAACTTCAGAGCCGCAAATGTAGCACAACTGCATGAGTTATCCCTACAAAGCGGTTATAAATTTTTGGATTTGGGGTAGCAGGGCTCGCTTGCCGTCGTTGTAGATAACGTAGTCGGAGAGCTCCTTCTTTCTCTCGTCCGACATCTGGCTGTCGATGCGGCGGAGGATATCCTCACGCGAAGCACCGTCGCGCAGCGAGGCCCTCTCG
>CAVGKO010000190.1:0-3246 GCA_963629885.1 Anaerobutyricum sp. | reverse complement strand
TCAAATGGGTTATGAAAGCCGGGATAGGGAAGATACCGTTTGTTGGGGCTGCCAGTCGGGCTGCGGGATTTATCTTCGTAGACAACTCAACTCCCAAGGCTGCTGCCCGTAGTGTGTTGGATGCCGAGCGTTGTTTGAAGAACGGTGCTTCGGTGGTTGTCTTCCCGGAGGGTGCTCGTACTTACACAGGTAAGATGATTCGATTTAAGAAAGGTGCTTACCAAATGGCATACGACCGGCATTTACCCATCGTGCCTATTACGTTGAATGGCCCATTCGATGTCCTTCCCATTGGTTCTCTGAACATTCATCGTCACAAGATGGAGATGGTAATCCATCCGGCTATTTCCACAAATGATATGGAGCCGTCTCACAAAGGCATGCAACAGTTTGCAGACCATACGCAAGAAATCATCGCCTCCGCTTTGTGGGATAAGTATAAATGAAGTTACCAAGCTTTCAGCAAGCCTGTCTTGGATATCCCCAAACTAAAACCAACGCTACGACCCACCATTGTACCCGTATCAGTTGCGATGGAGCCTACAAATTGCCACCCCCTTAGTCTTTGGTGTGTGTAGCAAATGTCTATCAGAGCAGACATACCATGCTTTTTGTTCAAGAATGGAGAGTAGGAGGTGCCCCAACCATTCATCACAGTGAACAATGCACGATAGGAGAGATGGGGGTTGATTATACCTTCGGCGCCTATATGCCAACTTCTCAATCGGTTGTTTTTGAATCCTAATCTGCCTTTTTCGTTGTACTCGGGAGAGATAATCAAAGGTGAGCCAATGCCTCGGTTGAAGTAGGATAGGCCCGTAACATATTCCTTGTTGTTATAGTAGTCGTCGTCTCCGCCGCCGCGGGCGCCTTCCCATTCGTCGTGGTTAAACATGATATAATGTATAGGCCCGCTTTGGTTCATGGTGACCAAATATTCACCGACTATTTTGTTTAGCCATGGAGTCTGCGGCAGTTCTATCTGTATGCCCCATAGCCCGTCGCATTTGTTTTCAAACTCGATACCCGACCGGTCGTTGAAATAATGCTGGTAGTAGATATGTCCAATCCAGTCTTTAGCAGTATAACTCAGTTGGAAGTCATATGCCCCGAAGTGACTGCCCAATACATTGTAGCGGTCCGCAAAAGTGGCGTCTTCTCCTCCTGCCTTTCCAAAAACCACACGCATCATATCTTTAAAAGACCGTGGCTGCTCACCTATCTTCGGGTTGATGGATGTTCCTCCCCACTGGGCGAAATGTTGTGCTCCCAACGTAAGGGATAACGGAAATCCGTTTTTTGTGTCTTTTATGCGAAAGAAAAGAGACTTGTGATGCCATAATACATCTTTTACATACATCTGGTTTACACCGGAAAAGTCCTCCAGATAATTTGTGTCGAACGACTTGCCTATAGCGAAGTCTCCTTTCACTTGCAACCATCCTTTCGTAAGGGGCACAACCGCAAACTCCGGTATGCTTAAGTTTATCTCCGGAATAGGACGGGCGTTGGCCGATTGCACCATGTCTCCGGAACTAAGCCTTCTGTCGCGCAACGAATTGTAGCGTTCCTTGCTGCCGATAAACAATAGTAGACTGCGGTATCCTATCTCAGCATATGCTTGTTGGATAAACACATTGCGATTGCGTGGGGCGGCAACAGCAACATCCAATGCTGCACCCCAACGGAGTTTATTGCCCAGGTGTTGACTATGAAACACTCCGGCTTCCAACACCCCGTTGCCTGCGTCCAACGGAACAACTCCGTATCGGTTACTAACCATCCAAAACGGTGTGTTATCTCCGGTGGCAGCAGATGCAAACAATCCTATTTTGTAAGTGGTTGAATCTTGTGCTTTGTTTGTTTGAGAGTAAACTTGCGTTGAAACACATAACGCAACAATTCCAATTAATATGCTGTGAAGAAATCTCATTTTCAAGTCTTTTTGCGAATGGCAAAGGTAATGATATTTATCAAAGCCCCTTCCCTTCTATCCAACTGAATATCGTTTGATAGACATGGCTACGGGCCGGTTCCCTTGAAAGAATCAAGTCGTGTATGCCGCCTTCAATGGTGTCGCGTGTAACAAAGTCCCCAAGCCGGGGCGCATATCCTTGTATGTCGTGCACATTGAGTACGATGTCAGACATTAGGTATTCGTCTTTCCACTCCTCTGTCTCCGGACAAGACCTATCGGACGACATTACCAATATCGGGCAACTTAATTTCAATCCTCTCCTCACTTCCCTTTGTCCGCTTTGAATAGCCGTTATCCATCCTGCTTTTTTAGGATGCCCGTTAGTCATTTTCCATCTTGTGTCATACTCCCATTCCCCCTTTTCTTGCTTCAGCAGACTGTTGGCATAAGAGGCAATGCCCGAACCTTGTACGGTGAGGGTCGGGAATAGTTTTCCAATAAAAGCGACTGTTGGAATTACAATTTTCTCCATAAACCATCCGAAGTTCCAATCAAGGAATGGGCTGTTTAAAATCAATCCGTCAACGGGCAACGAATTTGCTTTACTCTTGAGATATAACGGGGTGATTAGTCCGCCGGTGGAATGGGCCATAAGCAGTATCCTATCGTTCCCTTCCGAGTGTATGACGGCCAATGCTGTATCAATATCGGCGAAATATTCCGTGAGACTTTTACAGAAGAAAGGGTCTTGATGAGGCAGGATTGAGCGTCCGTATTTCCTTAGGTCTAAAGCGTAGAAATTGTAGCCATGTGCATTTATACTGTCTCCCAATTGCCTTTGGAAGAAATAGTCGTTATAGCCATGAACGTACAACACTGCTTGTTTCGCATTAGTTGGCAGAGTCTTTTTAATAAGAGTACAGACCACCTTCCCCTCATAATCATCCGGCATCTGAATTTTTCTTTGCAAGTATCCTTCTCCTAATACATCAGGAGAGTATTGAGCATAAATGCCGGTGGTTAGTGATATAAGAAAGATGGCGAAAAACAATTGGCGTCTCATAATCGTTCTTTTGTTATTGTTGTGATAGGTGCGTCCCCGCTTCGGGGCATAAAAGTAGTCAAACAATCGGATAGCTTGTGGGAAAAACGATTTGTTTCCGCCATAAATTGTTTGTTTGAAAAAACTTCATACCTTTGCCACGCAAAAAATAAGAGTATTAACAATAATAAAACAGCGTTTTATGAACAATTATGAAACCGTTTTCATTTTAACTCCCGTTTTGTCTGACGCTCAGATGAAGGAAGCGGTAGAGAAATTCACGAAC
>CAVGKO010000189.1:0-3296 GCA_963629885.1 Anaerobutyricum sp. | reverse complement strand
GTATACCATTGATAGAGAAACTCCATTGAAAAATCTTATGAAAGTATCCAAAGACGAATTGGATGCGATAGCCGACAGAGTACGAAAGGAGGGTTTCGACGTAATTGTTTCCTATTAGAAATTTATAAACCAAACAATAGAATGATTTTTATGAAGAAGGTGTGGGTTGTTTTACTGCTTCTGATGGCAGTGGGAGAAATGTATGCCGACGAAGGAATGTGGGTCTTGAAGGAATTGAACAAACAAAACTTGGCGAGGATTAAAGACCTTGGGTTTGTTCCCTCGTACGAGAAGCTATATAGCGAAACAGACCCGTGTGTGGCTAATGCTGTTGTTATTTTTGGTAACGGATGTACCGGTATCACCGTATCGGATGGGGGATTGATTTTTACCAATCATCATTGCGGTTTTGCTTCCATCCAGCAGTTGAGTAGCGTAGAACACGATTATTTGAAAGATGGTTTTGTTTCTCAGAGCAAGGAAGAGGAACTTCCTGTTCCCGGACTGAGTGTGCGTTATCTGCGTGAAACCATTGATGTGAGCGACCGCATCAATAGCGAGATTTCCTGCATAGAGGATGAGTACAAACGATTGATGGCTGCAGATTCTATTGGACAGGTCATTTGCGACTCTATTGGCAATACGGATTTTAAGACAGCTGAAGTGATTCCGTTCTATAACAACAACAAATATTTTTTGGTTGTATACGACGTATTCAAAGATATTCGTATGGTATTTGCTCCACCCAGTTCGGTTGGAAAGTTTGGTGGTGACACGGATAACTGGATGTGGCCACGTCATACCTGCGATTTTTCGGTCTTTCGTGTGTATTCCGATGCCAACAACCTCCCGGCAGAATATAGTGCGAACAATCGTCCGTATAATCCCAAATATGTAGCCGAGGTTTCTCTTCAAGGTTACGAGGATAAGGATTATGCAATGACTATAGGTTTCCCCGGGAGTACCAATCGTTATCTGTCTTCGTGGGGTGTGGAGCAGCGTGTAGAATGTATTAACAAGCCTCGTATTGAAGTGCGTGGTTTGAAACAAGATATTTGGCGTGAAGCCATGCAGGCGAGTGATGAAATACGTATCAAATATGCTTCCAAGTATGCCGGCAGTTCCAACTATTGGAAGAACTCGATAGGTATGAACCGAGGTATAGCCAATCTGAATGTGATAGAACGTAAAAGAGAGGAGGAAGCTGCTTTTTCAGCTTGGGTAGAAGGTATGCCGGAACGCAAAGCCAAATATGGCGAAGTGCTGAGTTTGTTGGAAAAGGGATATACTTCAACAGATGAGTATCAGAAGGCATTAATATATCTGTCGGAAGCATTTCTTGGCGGTGTTGAGATAACACGTTTGGCACGTATTATTCAGAGTATAGATGTAAAAAATTCCACTCAGGAAGAGATAGAAACGGTATTGACAGACAGGGTTAAGCCATTCTTCAAGGATTATGAGATGTCTCTCGACAAGAAAAATCTGGCTGCAATGATGCAGGTAGTGAAAGAACGGGTTCCGTCGCAGTATCTCCCTGATATCTACAAGAAGGTGGACAAAAAATATAAGGGCAATTATGAGAAATATGCAGCCGATGTTTTCAAGAAGACATCATATCTGTCGTACGACAAGGTGGAGAAGGCTCTAAAAGACGAGAAACAATACGAAAAACTGCAAGGTGACCCGGTAACCGAGTTGAGCATGTCTACAGTGAATTCCATGTTGGAGTTGCAACAACTGATGGGTGATGCCAGATATGGGATAAGTAAGGGCGAACGTCTTTATTTTGCCGGTTTGAAGGAGATGTATCCTGATAAGGCTTTGTTTTCGGATGCGAACTTCACTATGCGTATGAGCTATGGTTCTGTAGGTGGCTATCGTCCGTATGATGCGGCATGGTATAATTATTACTCTACGGAAAAAGGCGTTTTGGAAAAAGAGAATCCTGAGGATGATGAATTTTATGTTCAGCCGGAAATATTGGATATGATTAAAAGCAAAGACTTCGGGCAGTATGCCAACAAAGACGGCAATTTGCAGCTTTGTTTTCTGACGAACAACGATATTACCGGTGGAAATTCGGGAAGCCCGGTGTTTGACAAGAATGCTCGTGTTATCGGCCTTGCTTTCGATGGAAACTGGGAGGCCATGAGTGGGGACATAGCCTTCGAACCCGATTTACAACGTTGCATTGCCGTAGATATCCGTTACGTGCTCTACATGATAGACAAGTGGGGAAAATGCCCAAGACTAATCGAGGAGCTGCATTTGGTTAGGTAAGGAAGAACTTAAAGGATAAATCAAAGAGGTCGGTTTGGTCAGCTCTCGCGATACTTGCCGTCCTCTTTGTCTTTTAGGATGCTGAGGTAGCTCTTGTAGCGTGATTCGCTTATAAGGTGTTCTTTTAATGCATCCAGAACGGCACAACCGGGTTCGTGCCGATGAGTGCAATTATTGAACCTGCAATCTTTTGAAAACTTGAATATCTCCGGGAAGTAGTGCGAGATTTCAGTTGTTTCCATTTCTATTGTTCCGAAACCTTTGATTCCCGGCGTGTCGATAAGATAACCGCCTTCGGGGAGTGGAATCATTTCGGAGAAGGTTGTGGTATGCATTCCCTTGTTGTGGTATTCTGAAATGTCGCCTGTCTTAAGGTTTATGCCGGGGACAAGTTTGTTTATGATGGTAGACTTGCCAACGCCCGAATGACCTGACAGAAGCGTTATTTTCCCCTTTAAATTGTCGCGTAACGTGCCCAAACCCTCTTCTGTTTTGGCACAAGCGGTGGAGCATGGATAGCCTATCTTGGTGTACAAATCGATAAGCATATCCAATGCCTTCATGTCCTCGCTTGTATAACGGTCAATCTTGTTGAAAACCAACCTGACAGGTACGCCGTAAGCCTCTGCTGTGGCCAAAAAGCGGTCGATAAAGACGGTAGTGGTAATAGGATAATTAACCGTTACTATAAGCATTGCCTGGTCGATATTGGCGGCAATGATATGAGATTGTTTCGACAGGTTGGATGCCCGGCGGATGATATAGTTTTTGCGGTCCTCAATATCTGTAATAAACGCAGTGCCTTCGCTATTGATTTCCACTTCCACGCGGTCACCAACCGACACGGGGTTGGTGCTACGGATACCTTTCAAGCGAAAGGTGCCCTTCACTTTACTTTCCACATCATGCCCCTCGTCGGTACGAACGGTATACCAACTTCCCGTATTCTTTATTACCAGTCCCTTCATTTGGATAAAACGGCAAAAAGAGTTTCGCTTTTGCGAGTTATACTG
>CAVGKO010000188.1:0-3303 GCA_963629885.1 Anaerobutyricum sp. | reverse complement strand
CGCGCAGTTGTTCTCTGTAGCAGGGCAGACTCGCAATGCCGTAACAGAGATGGTTGCCGGTGATATAGGAGCAACGGTGAAGCTGAAGGATGTGCGCCGTGGCAATACGTTGAACGGAAAGGGTTGCGATTATAAGTTCGACTTCATTAAGTATCCCGACCCGAAGTATCGTCGTGCCATTAAGCCGGTCAACGAGGCTGATGCCGAGAAGATGATGGAGATTCTCACCCGTATGCGTGAGGAAGACCCGACATGGATTATCGAGCAGTCGAAGGAACTGAAGCAGACAATTGTTTCCGGTCAGGGAGAGTTCCACCTGCGTACTCTGAAATGGAGAATAGAGAACAACGACAAGTTGCCAATAGAATTCCTTGAGCCTAAGATTCCGTATCGTGAAACAATCACGAAGGCAGCCCGTGCGGACTATCGTCACAAGAAACAGTCCGGTGGTGCAGGTCAGTTTGGTGAGGTGCATCTGATAGTGGAGCCTTACTACGAAGGAATGCCGGCCCCCGACACATATCGTTTCGGCGGACAGGAATACAAAATCAACGTGCGCGACACGCAGACCATCGACCTCGACTGGGGTGGCAAACTGGTGTTTGTAAACAGTATCGTTGGTGGTGCCATTGATGCACGTTTCCTTCCTGCCATCCTCAAGGGTATCATGGGTCGCATGGAGCAGGGGCCGTTGACCGGTTCGTATGCCCGCGACGTACGTATCATCGTTTATGACGGTAAGATGCACCCGGTTGACAGTAACGAAATATCCTTCATGTTGGCAGGCCGCAACGCCTTCAGTACAGCCTTCAAGGAGGCAGGGCCGAAGATTTTGGAGCCGGTATACGACGTGGAGGTATCTGTTCCCGGCGATTACCTCGGTGATGTGATGAGCGACCTTCAGGGCAGGCGAGCCATCATCATGGGTATGAATAGCGAGAAGGGCTTCGAGAAGCTTTCGGCAAAGGTGCCTTTGAAGGAGCTGTCGAACTATTCCACATCCTTGAGCTCAATCACCGGTGGCCGTGCTTCGTTCACGATGAAGTTCGCTTCCTACGAACTTGTTCCGTCGGATGTACAAGAGAAACTTTTGAAAGCGTACGAAGAGACGCAGACAGAAGAATAATAGATTTGCTTTACATGGCGAAAGGCAGTCCCTTTATGGGGGCTGCCTTTTACTTCAAAGAGACTACAAACTTTAATTCCAAGAACAATATGAAACAATATCTGCTGATAGCAGCATCATTACTGTTTTTTGCAGGATGTCAGGAGTCGAAAGACGAGGGGCAACTGAAAACCATCAACCGTGTGGACTTCTCGCACGTGAAGATTAGCGACAACTTCTGGTCGCCGAGGCTGACCAAGTTCGCCACCACCACCTTGCCTGTCTGCATGGACCAGATAGAGAACAAGACGCCGCGTATGCGTAACTTCGAGTATGTGGTGACGAAGGAGGGTAAGCATTCGGGCATTTGCTTCGACGACTCCGACGTCTACAAAGCCCTTGAGGGTATAGGCTACACTCTTGCCAACAATCCCGACCCGGAGCTTGAGAAGAAAGCCGACGAGTGGATTGACAAGGTTGCCGCCGCGCAGCAGCCCGACGGGTATATCGACACTTACTATACCTTGAACTTCCCCGAGAGAAGGTGGACCAATATGAGTGACCACGAGATGTATTGCGCCGGCCATATGATTGAAGGTGGCGTGGCATACTATCTGGCTACGGG
Source organism: Anaerobutyricum sp. (assembly GCA_963629885.1). GTDB lineage: Bacteria > Bacteroidota > Bacteroidia > Bacteroidales > Tannerellaceae > Parabacteroides. The sequence continues at coordinate 1,573 of CAVGKO010000188.1, read as the reverse complement.
TAAGCGTAAGTTCCTCGACGTATGTATCCGTATGGCGGACCATATGATAAGCCGCTTTGGACCGGGTAAGGAACACTGGGTGCCCGGGCATGAGGAAGTGGAGCTGGCCTTGGTGAAGCTCTATCAGGTTACCAACGAAGAGAAATATCTCGACTTCGCTTATTGGCTGCTTGAGGAACGCGGTCATGGCCATGGCAGCATGGGCGAGTTTGGCACATGGGAATGGAACCCGGCATATTTCCAAGACAACGTGCCTGTAAGAGACCAAGAACGTTGCTCCGGACATGCCGTGAGATGTATGTATCTCTACTGCGGTATGGCCGACGTGGCAGTGCTTAAGAACGATACGGGCTATTTCGCTGCCCTGAACCGTGTATGGGACAATATCGTGAACAAGAATATGTATATCACCGGCGGTATCGGCTCCTCGTACCACAACGAAGGCTTCACGAAGGACTACGACCTTCCTAACCTCGAGGCTTATTGCGAGACTTGTGCCTCCATCGGTATGGTGTTGTGGAATCATCGTATGAACCTCATCACGGGTGATTCGAAGTATGCCGACGTGCTCGAGCGTTCGCTCTACAACGGTACACTTGCCGGCATCTCTTTGGCGGGCGACAAGTTCTTCTACGTCAATCCGCTTGAGTCGAAGGGCACGCACCACCGTCAGGAATGGTACGGCTGCGCATGCTGCCCCAGCAACATCTCGCGCTTTGTGCCTTCCATCGGCAACTATATCTACGCTGTCTCCAAGGACGCTATATGGGTGAACCTCTTCGTTGGCAGCACGGCAGACGTGACCATCGACGGCAAGAAAGTCACCTTGAAGCAGGAGACGGGTTATCCGTGGAACGGCTCGGTGATTTTCACTGCCACCAGCGACAAGAAGCTGAAGAAGGATATCCGCATGAGAATACCGGGATGGTGTAAGAACTACATCGTGAAGGTTGGCGGTAAGGAAGTGAAGCCCGAGGTTGAGAAGGGCTACATAGTCATCTCTGAATGGAAGTCGGGCGACAAGATTTCTCTCGAGATGGATATGCCGGTAATGGTTGAGTCGGCCGACCCCAATGTGGAGGCAGACCGCGGCAAGCGCGCCATCCAACGCGGACCGCTGGTATATTGCATGGAAGAGGTAGACAACCCCGAGAAGTTCGACGAGAAGGTGATAGCTCCATCTACCACTTTCAAGAGCGCCTTCGAGACAGCCCTCCTCGACGGAGTGGAAGTCATAAAGGCTGAGACCGACGGACAGGCCATCACGCTCATCCCATACTATGCATGGGACAACCGTGAGGCAGGCAAGATGAAAGTATGGATAGACTATAAGGAATAAGACATAAAGAAACAACAACTCTTCGGCCGTGAGGTTGGGATTTGTTTAGTTGCTATATAAGAGTTGGTTTAACGAAAGGCGGTCCCCTTCCTTTGGGGGGCTGCCTTTCAATTCGAAAGATTACAAACATTAATTTCAAAAAATATGAAACATTATCTGCTAATAGCAGCATCAGCATTGTTTTTGGCCGGTTGCGGTGAGTCGAACGATGAGGGGCAGCTGAAAACCATCAAC
>CAVGKO010000187.1:0-3325 GCA_963629885.1 Anaerobutyricum sp. | reverse complement strand
AGGAAGGAGCATGGATAGTGGACAATGATTTTGCGGTAACAGAACTTATCGAGATACAGAATGCAGAAAACACCCCCCCTACATCCTCAAATATCACTCGTTGCCGCATAATAGGCACGAGCATGTCAAACATCGCCTTTCCGCTTGTGCGGTATGATACGGGCGACATCGCTCTCGTCGAGGAAAAAGATGGCAAGCGTAGAATAGTAGAGATAGAAGGACGAACGGATGAGTACTTCATGTTGAAGAATGGAACAAAGCTGACCGCCAGCCTTGCTACGTTCCTCTTCAAGGAGATGCAAAACATAACGGAAGCACAGGTCGTTTTGAAGAAAGACGAAAGTATCAATCTACTTATAGTGAAAGGTAACAACTACACGGAAGCCGACGAGAAGAACCTGATGGAGTTAGCAAAGAAGTACATTGCTGAAGACATAGATATAACAATTACTTATATAGAAAGGGTTCCTCGCACCAAGGCGGGAAAGTTTCGCACAGTGGTGAAGGAATGAGAACCCCCAAAAAGGACAAACAATGAAACAGATAATACAAGATTTGAAGAGCGGGGAGACGCTCTTGGAGGAAGTGCCGGTGCCTCAGGTGAAGGCAGGCTATGTATTGGTGAAGACCTCGCACACCTTGGTGTCGCTGGGCACGGAGCGTATGTTGGTGGAGTTTGGCAAGGCCAACCTCATCGACAAGGCACGCCAGCAGCCCGACAAGGTGAAGCAGGTGCTGGATAAGATAAAGACCGACGGCTTGCAGCCCACCTTGGAGGCGGTGTTCAACAAGCTGGGTCAGCCGCTGCCCCTGGGCTATTGCAACGTGGGCAGGGTGGTAGCCGTGGGTCGTGGTGTGACAGAGTTTAGCGTGGGTGACCGCGTGGCGTCGAACGGAGGCCATGCCGAGTATGTCTGCGTGCCCAAAAACCTTGTTGCCGCCGTGCCCGAGGAGGTGACCGGCGAAGAGGCCTCTTTCACTGTCATTGGCTCGATAGCCCTCGAGGGGGTACGCCTGGTGGCTCCCCAGCTGGGTGAGACAGTGGTGGTGATTGGTCTGGGGTTGATAGGTCTGATAGCCGGTCAACTCTTACGCGCCGGTGGCTGCAGGGTGATAGGGGTGGAGTATGATGCCCGGAAGGTAGCCTTGGCAAAACAGTTCGGCATCGACGCCATCAACCCCAAGGAGGGCTGCGACCCCATCAAATACGTGGAGGAGGCAACCCGCGCCGTGGGTGCCGACGCCGTGCTCATCACTGCCTCAGCCAAGGGCAACGAGGTGATACACGAGGCATGCGTGATGAGTCGCAAGCGGGGCAAGGTGGTGCTCGTGGGTGTTGTGGGCCTGGATATGCGTCGCGACGACTTCTACAAGAAAGAGCTGACGTTTCAGGTGTCGTGCAGCTACGGTCCGGGGCGCTACGACGAGGACTACGAGAACAAGGGTCACGACTATCCCCTGCCTTACGTGCGCTGGACGGAGAAACGTAACTTCGAGGCGGTGCTCCACTGCATTGCTTCGGGCTCTCTCAATGTGAAGAGCCTCATAACCGAGCGGGTGCCGTTGGCAGACTATAAAGAGATATACGGCGACATGCGCAAGAAGGGCAGCATTGCCTCCATCCTTGAATACCCCGAGACGGCAGATGGCAGCTCGGTGGTGAGCATCCTTAGCAAGGGGTTTACTAAGGGGGCAGAGAAGAAGTTCGGCATCATAGGGGCAGGCAACTATGCCTCGAGCATGATTGTGCCCTGCCTCACCAAGGCGGGTGCCCCCATCAAATATATAGCCTCCGCGCAGGGCCTGCATGCCAAGATACTTGCCAAGAGAGCCAAGGCGGAGAATGCCACGAGCGACTATAGGGAGATAATGAAAGACCCCGAGGTGGGCTGCGTGATTATCTCTACGCGTCATAACCTGCATGCCCCGATGGTGGTGGAGGCACTGCGCTCAGGCAAGAGCGTGTTCGTGGAGAAGCCTCTCTGCGTGCGCCCCGAGGAGCTGGACGAGGTGCTGAAGGCTTACAGCGAAGCCCCCCGGGGCACCACCCTCACGGTGGGTTTCAACCGCCGCTTCTCACCCTTTGCCGAGAAGCTGCATGCCTTGGCAGGCACGGGGCAGAAGAACATCGTTGCCACCATGAATGCCGGCTTCATACCACGTGAGATGTGGGTGCACGACATGGAGGTGGGCGGCGGACGCATCATCGGCGAGGCTTGCCACTTCATCGACCTCTGCTCCTATCTTGCCGGCAGCAACGTGGTGAAGGTATGCATGAACGCCATGGGCGAGAACCCCGAGGACAGCACCGACAATGCCTCTATCCTTCTTAAGTATGCCAACGGCTCCACGGCTGTTATCAACTACTTCGCCAACGGCTCCAAGAGCTACCCCAAGGAGCGCATCGAGGTGTTTGGCGATGGGAGGGTGTTCGTCATCGACAACTGGCGCCGCCTGGATGCCTATGGCGTGAGGGGCTTCTCGAAGATGAAAGGCACCATGGACAAAGGCCAAAAGACACAGTTCGCCCGCCTGAACGAGCGCCTGCAAAACGGCGGCGATGCCCTCATCCCGATGGATAGCCTCGTCAACACCACCCGAGCCTGCTTCGCCGCCATAGAGTCGCTGAAAACAAACGCATGGGTTAACGTATAAAAGGTGTTGGGTGTTGGGTGTTGGGTGTTGGGTGACGGCGCCGCCGGCGCCGGGGGGTATTCACCATTTTTGTTATGAGGAACGATAATAACAAAAAATATTTGCGGCCTCTTCTTAGTGAGGAGGAGAAGTGTCGGGCTGATATTGCTACGCTCTCATACGACTTCGCATGTAGAATGATACGGCTTTACCGACATCTTATAGAGGAGTCCCCCAGTAGGGAGTATGTCATGTCGAAGCAGGTATATCGTTCAGGCACCAGCATCGGAGCAAACATCCATGAGGCACAAAACGCCCAAACGAAGCCTGATTTCCTCAGCAAAATGGCCATAGCATCCAAAGAGGCTAATGAAACTGACTATTGGTTACGTCTCCTCTACGACAATGGCTACATCGATAGCAGCCAGTTTCAGTCACTTAATAACGACATAAAACGTTTGCTTCGCATAATAATATCAATAGTAAAGACAACAAAAGAAAACATCAATAAATAGGCGGGGGCGCCGGAGGCGCCGGTGTTGAATAGGTGTTGGGTTGACGGTGTTGGGTGTTGGGTGGAATCACAAACACCCAACACCGGCGAAGCCCTCCCAATGGCGCCCCCGGCGCCAACACCCAACACCCAACACCCAACACCCAACACCCAACACCCAACACCCAACACCCAACA
>CAVGKO010000186.1:0-3353 GCA_963629885.1 Anaerobutyricum sp. | reverse complement strand
CTATTGGTGGGCGGGAAAAAGCATATATCTTTTGACTTCGAAAGTCCCGTCTTTTGACTTCAAAAGATATATGTTTTGACTTCAAAAGTCCCGTCTTTTTTCTTGAGGGGAAGGGTATGCCTGAAATGCTTTTTCAATGGCTACTCAGGGTAAGGTTACGTGTTTTTCTCTTATGGCTTTTGGGAGTTTGGCTATCACAAGGTTGTACGACTCGCGTATCCATTTTTTGATGGTTTCATCGTGGAAAGTGTTCTCAATCGTGATGTCGTTCCAATGCTTTTTGTTCATGTGCCATGCCGGTTGAACGGCATCGTGTTTCTCCCTCAGCGCCTCACCCTGCTCGGGTAATAGCTTGATGACAATGATTCTTCTATCCAATGGAATAAGGAGGAATATCTTTCCTTCGATGCGATACACAACCCAATCGGGCCCGTAGGGCATATCTTCCGTCACACCCGGCAGGCTCAGACAGTAAGTTCTTGCTTCTTCGATGTTCATCGTTGGTAGGTATTTAAAATGGAACAGCTATGGATGTTTTCGTTTGATACACGCAAATCTACGAAAATTGTAGGGGAATCATCCTATTGTTTCCTTCGTTTTGGTTGCCTACTTTTGCGCCTCGGGGGTAGGAAAAACTCATAGAACAGATGACCGTAAAGAGAAGAAAAACAAAGACGAGGGGGAAGAAAAGACCTGCAACCTCCTTTGGGGGAGGCCTCAAGAGGGTGTGTAGAGATGCCATTATTGCTGTGGTTTGCTTTATCGGGGTGTTGTATTTATACAACTACCTCTATCCCTCTGATGCTGAACCAAAGAAAGATACTGAAACCGAACTCCAAGAGCAGCAGGTAAAGAAAGCAAAGGCGCGGTCTGTCTCGGATAGGATAGCTTCGTCGGTGCCCAAACCCACTTCCATCAAGATACCTTCGGGGGCAGAGATTCCCCGGCTGAAAACAAAGCGCCAAGAGCAGATAATACGTCACGAAGGATACACCGTGTCCTACAATAGCGATTATAAGATAGCCAATTGGGTGGCCTACGAACTCACAGCGAAGGAGGCAGAAAGCCAAAAGACGGGGCGTGAGAACAAGTTTGTGCCCGACCCGGAGGTTAAAGGAGCAACGGCCACCAACGAAGACTATACGCGTACCGGCTATGATAGGGGGCATTTGGCTCCAGCAGGGGATATGAAATGGTCGGCAAAGGCAATGCGCGAGTCGTTCTACTTGAGTAACATCTGTCCGCAGAAACCGGAGTTGAACCGAGGCATTTGGAAAGATTTGGAGGAGCAAAGCCGCATGTGGGCAAAAGACTATGGCTCGCTGTTGATAGCCACCGGTCCGGTCCTGACCGACGGCATGAAGCGGATGGGTAAGAACGGAGTGGGAATCCCCGGGGCTTTCTACAAAGTCCTCTGTTGCGTCTCGGGAAACGAGTATAAAGCCATCGCATTCATCTTTGAGAACAAAGACTACAAGGATGCGACACTGACCTCTTTGGCTATTCCGGTGGATAGCGTGGAGAAGGTGACCGGCATAGACTTCTTTCCGCTTGTCCCCGATGAGCAGGAAAAGAAAATGGAAGCAACGATTGATTGGAAGTGTTGGTCCTTCTAAGACCTATCCACCTTTATATAAGTAACCGAATTATAACCAAACGCAATGACAGAAGCAAAGCACCATAGTCATGACCATGAGGCGGAGGGTTTGAGGCGGAAAATTATCCGGATAATCGTAACTGTGCTGCTCTTGGCGATGGCTGTCTATGTGGAAAAGAACCTTGACCTCTCTACATGGCAATTGCTCATTGTTTATCTGATACCATATCTGTTGATAGGTTATGAGACCATTGGCGAAGCCTTGGATGGTGTTTTGCATGGCGATATGTTCAACGAGAACTTCCTGATGACGATAGCCACCATCGGTGCCCTTTGCATCGGGTTTTTCCCGAATACCGACACGGAGTTTCCGGAGGCTGTATTCGTCATGCTCTTCTTTCAGATAGGCGAACTCATCGAAGGTTATGCCGAGGGTAAGAGCCGTGCAAGCATATCTCACTTGATGGATATCCGTCCGGATGTGGCTAACGTGGAAAGAAACGGGGAGGTTGAAATGGTGTCTCCGGAAGATGTGAAGGTGGGCGACGTTGTTGTGGTACGTCCCGGCGAGAAAGTGCCGTTAGACGGAGTGGTTGTTGAGGGCTGCTCGGCACTGAACACATTGGCTTTGACGGGCGAGAGTGTGCCTCGTGACGTGAACAAAGGCGACGAGGTGGTCTCGGGTTGCATCAATCTGACGGGGGTAATACGCCTTCGTGCCACCAAAAGTTTTGGCGAGAGCACGGTCTCAAAGATTATTGCTCTTGTTGAGAGTGCCGACGAGAACAAGTCGAAGAGCGAGGCATTCATCACACGTTTCGCTCGTGTCTACACGCCGATAGTTGTGTTCTCGGCACTTGCCTTGGCCATAATTCCTCCGCTTTTGGGCTATGTGCTCGGCGAGGATGCCGGGTGGGGAGGCTTTGCGTTATGGCTCAATCGGGCATTGATATTCTTGGTGGTGTCGTGCCCATGTGCATTGGTCATAAGTGTGCCATTGACATTCTTCGGCGGGATAGGTGGGGCGTCCCGCAGCGGCATCCTTATCAAGGGCAGCAACTATATGGACGCTCTTGCCAAGGTTGGCACGGTGGTGTTCGACAAGACAGGCACCTTGACTCATGGAGAGTTTGCCGTGGATGTGGTTCATGCCGATGGCGAGTGCCCGTCCGGCCATATGAGTGTTCACAAAGGCGAGTATTCCGACAAGGAAAAGATTCTGCTTCATTTGGCAGCCCATGCCGAGCATTTTACCCTCCATCCGATAGGTACGGCCCTTCGCTTGGCATTCCCCGCGGAAGCAACGGATGGCTGCAAACTGACCGGCGTAGAGGAGATGGCAGGCTATGGTATCCGTGCCATAGTGAATGGCATGGTTGTTTGCGTGGGCAATAAGAAAATGATGGAATCCATCGGTGTCAGTGCGCGCGATTGCCCTGCGGTGGGGACAATCATTCATGTGGCTATCGACGGCAGATATGCAGGGCACGTGGTGATTAACGATACCATCAGAGACGGCAGTGCTGAGGCTGTTGCCTCTCTCAAGCAACTTGGCGTTGAGAAAACCGTGATGCTTACGGGCGATAGAAGGGAGGTGGCAGAAGACGTGGCACGCAAACTTGGTATAGATGAATGCCGAGCCGAGCTTCTGCCTACCGACAAGGTGAGAGAGGTGGAGCGGCTTTTGGATGACAAAACTCCCGGCAAGACTCTTGCATATGTGGGGGATGGCATCAACGACGCCCCGGTGTTGAAA
>CAVGKO010000185.1:0-3357 GCA_963629885.1 Anaerobutyricum sp. | reverse complement strand
ACATCATCTCTTCGAGTGCTACTCTTGCAAACTTCATTGGCGACGGGCGCATCAACTATAAGACCTTCACCTCAAGCGAGCAGCTCTTTGTGGTGGGCGGCGATTTGGGCCCGAGCAAGACAGGTGAGCTGTATGGCTACAACCCCACCTACGACGAATGGAAGTCGTTTGAGCCGTATCCCGTAGAGGCAATCAACATGGCTGTTTGCACAAGGGGTGACACAGCCTACATCTTTGGCGGAAACACTACCTCGTTGACGAAGGACATAACCGAATGCTATTCATATGCCAACAACGAGTGGACTGCCTTGCAGCCCTTGGAGGGCGGGAATATACGCAGCAAGGCGACCTGCTTCTCTTATGACGACAAGATTTACCTCATTGGAGGAAACAAGAAGGGCGTCCCCACCGACACAATCTATTGCTATACCCCGGAAGAAAACAAATGGAGCAACTACGGGAAGTTTGCAACAGCCGTTGTTGGCGGTGTTGCTTTGGTGTCGGACACCGGAGAGGTGTTTGTGGGCTTGGGCGAGAAGGCTACCGGGCGAGGGCTATGGAAGGCCACTGCGGAAGGCGGATTTGGTACGTGGACAACCTTGGCAGAGCTGCCAAGCATGATGGGTAACGTATCCTCCGGTGTTATTTATGGTAGAAGTATATACGTCATAGACGACTACGGCATAATATGGCAATACGACATGGATGGCGACGAGTGGTATCAGCGATATGCCTACTCGAAGGGCAGCAAAGGCTATAATATGTTCATATTGGATGGGGTTGTCTATATCCTAAGCCTTGATTTCTATCAGAAGACATTGGTGACCTACGACCCGACCTGGGACAACTAAGCGGGGGTATCCTCATATTCCCGGCTGAAGCATGGGTGATATCCGAGGCTCTATTATGCATAATATCCGAGGCTTTATCACCCATAATATCCGAGGCTCTATTACCCATAATATCCCCGGGGATATTACCATACCATCTAAAATATGTTAACGGGCAAAAAACGGGTATGCAACAAGATATCCCCAAAATGGACCATTCCTTTATGTCCTCTTTGTTCTACTTTTGCCCTCCGTCATGGCGTTTGCCGTGGTTCTTAAAGAGTTTATTATGGAGATAGATAATCATACCGGACTTGTGTTGGAAGGAGGGGGGATGCGTGCCATATTTACGGCAGGTGTGTTGGATTGCTTCATGGACCATCAGCTGTGGTTCCCTTATACCATAGGTGTGTCGGCGGGGGCAAGCAATGGCCTCTCGTATGCTTCGCGGCAGAGAGGGCGCTCGAAGTTTGGTAGCATAGACCTATTGAAGATACGTAATTACATAGGCTTGCGGCATTTCTTGTGCGGCAGGGGGTATATCGATATGAATTTCATCTTCTATGTCTACCCGGACAAATACTATCCGCTCGACTATGATGCATGTTTTCAGTCGAAAGACCGCTTCGTGATGGTCACGAGCAACTGTCTTACTGGTAAGGCGGAGTATTTCGAGGAGAAGAGTGATAAGGACCGGTTGGTGGATATCTGTTGTGCCTCGTGCACACTGCCTGTGTTATGCCCCATTGCGTATGTCGACGGGGTGCCGATGGTTGATGGGGGTGTATGCGATGCCATACCCGTCAAGCGGGCCATTGCCGAAGGCTTCACGAAGAATGTCGTTGTTCTCACACGCAACAAGGGCTATCGCAAGGAGGATAAAGACTTCCATTTGCCGGGGTTCATCTACCGACAGTATCCTGCCATACGTGAGCAGCTCAAGACAAGATATCGGCGATACAACGCAACACTCGACTATATCGACAGCCTGGAAGCCGAAGGTAAGGTGCTCGTGATTCGCCCCGAGAAGAAACTTCAGGTGGGCCGCACGGAGAGCAACCCGCAGAAATTAGAGGCTCTATACAACGAGGGCTACGCACTTACCGAGAGCCTTATAGGGACGTCGCTTACGTACGTTCGATGAATATTACCTTCTTTTGTAGTATTGCATGGCCCGTTCCGGGTCGAGAGAGAGGCTGAACTGGTCCTTCCAGCGGAGGTCAAGGCGGGCCTTACTCAATGCGTTGTCGCGCACCTGTGCACCCGGATGCCCCTTTGCCAGGTCTGCCGCGTGGGCAGCAATCTTATAAGCAACCAATCCGTTACGCATATCTTCCTTGCCGGGAAGCCCCAAGTGTTCCTTAGGTGTAACACAGCAAATCATGGATGCCCCGTGCCAAGTGATTTGTGCAGCACCGATAGCCGACGTGATATGGTCGTAGCCCGGCGCAATGTCTGTGGTAAGCGGCCCGATGGTATAGAACGGCGCACCGTGGCAGGCATATTGTTGCTCCTTGGTGTTCTCTTGTATCTTGTTCATTGGTACATGCCCCGAGCCCTCAACCATCACCTGTACAAACTTCTCCCAAGCCACTTGTGTCAGGCTCCCTATGGTACGCAGCTCGGCAAACTGGGCAGCGTCGTTGGCATCATAAATAGACCCCGAACGAAGTCCGTTGCCAAGAGAGATGGCTGCATCGTATCTGCTCAGAATCTCACATATCTCCTCAAAATGCGTATAGAGGAAGTTCTCTTCATTATGCACCTGCATCCACCTTGCCATGATGCCGCCCCCGTGCGACACTATGCCCGACAAGCGCGTGGCGGTAAGCTCAATATGGCTTCTCAGCATGCCTGCATGGATGGTGAAGTAGTCAACTCCCTGCTCTGCCTGCTCTATGAGCGTATCGCGATAGACCTCCCAGCTCAGTTTTTCCACCTCTCCATCAACCTTTGCCAATGCCTCATAGATAGGTACAGTACCCATCGGTACCGGGCAATTGCGGATAATCCATTCTCTCCTCTCGTGAATGTTCTCGCCCGTGGATAGGTCCATTAGCGTATCGCTTCCCCACTTGCAGCCCCATATCACCTTCTCCACTGCCTCGTTTATATCCAAGTTGCGGGTGTCGCCATTGATATTTGTGTTGGTCTTCACCAAGAATCTCCGCCCGATAATCATCGGTTCGGCTTCCGGATGGTTGATGTTGGAGGGAATGATTGCCCGTCCGGCAGCTATCTCCTTGCGAACAAAGTCGGGGGTGATATACGACTTCAATCCCAATGCCTCTATCTGTCGGTTCTCGCGTATGGCTACATATTCCATCTCCGGAGTGATAACACGGCGCTTGGCGTAATACATCTGAGTGATGTTCTTGCCTTCTTTGGTACGATAGGGTGGGCGCAGCTGTGGGAATCGGATGGCATCACGGCTGTGGTCCATCCTGCGTGCACGGGCATATTCCGAAGAAGGTTCGCCCAGCTGCTCTATGTCTCTGCGCTTGCCATACCATTCCTCCCTTATACG
>CAVGKO010000184.1:0-3370 GCA_963629885.1 Anaerobutyricum sp. | reverse complement strand
CATATATTCAATGCTCAGTCCCGCCTTGGTGAAACACGTCAGCGTCTCGGCAAGGCCTCCGGCATTCGAGCCGCTAACGATGGCCAACACATCCGTGAGGTTGGCGCTCACGTTGTTGTTCTTAAGTGTCTTGTAGGCTTTCTGTGGGTCGCCGGCAATGATACGCAGTATGCCGTATTCCGATGTGTCGGCAACTGTTGCAGCGATGATTCGTATGTTCTCTTTCGAAAGCAGAGCGAGTATTTCGCTTAGCTTCCCGTTTTTGTTTTCCAAGAAAACGGAAATTTGATTGACTGTCATGGTTGATGATTTTTTGTTGTGTTATACAATTAAGACAACTTACGCATGTCTTTCACTCGTATGGCTTTGCCGTCTTGAACGGGCAGGGTGCCTTTGGCAACCAATCGTAGGCGAGGGGTGAGCAGCAGTTCGTCTTTCAACTGACGGGTCACCTCTTTGGTTAAGCGCTGAAGCACGCCGTAGTCGTCGGTGAACAAATCGCTAAGCTCAACTTCTATAAGCATCTCGTCGTTGTTGTTTACCGTCTCGATGGATATCAGATAGTTGCTCCCAAGCTCTTTGAATTGCATCAATATCTTCTCTATCTGGATGGGGAAGATGTTGACACCCTTAAGGATAATCATATCGTCGCTACGGCCTTGGAAACGAGCCAAGCGTTTGTGGGTTCTGCCGCAAGGACATTCGCCGGGGATGATACGTGTAAGGTCGCGAGTGCGGTAACGCAGCAGAGGCATTGCTTCGCGGTTGATGGTGGTCAATACCAACTCTCCAACCTCTCCGTCGGGCACAGGCTCAAGGGTGACGGGGTCTACTATCTCTACGATGGTATAGTCTTCCCAAATATGCAAGCCGTTTTGCTCGGGGCATTCAAAGGCAACGCCCGGACCATTCATCTCTGACATACCAAAGCAGTTGTATGCCTTCACGCCCAACAACTCCTCGATGCGCTTACGCTGTTCTTCCGAATGAGGTTCGGCACCGATGCACACCGTATGCAACTTGGTGTCTTTGCGCGGGTCAATGCCCAACTCATGCATTACCTCCGCAAGGCGGGTGGCATAGCTGGGGATGATATGCAGACAGGTCGTCCCGAAGTCGGTGATAAACTTAATCTGGCGCTTTGAGTTGCCGGCTGCGGCAGGCACCGTCAATGCGCCAAGTCTCTCTGCTCCGTATTGGAAACCAAGTCCGCCGGTAAACATGCCATATCCGGAGGTGTTCTGAAAGACATCGGTGTCGCGCAGACCTACCATATACATACAGCGCGCCACTTGGTTTGCCCACTGGTCAAGGTCTTTTGCCGAATGCAACACCACCGTGGGGTTGCCGGTTGTTCCACTGGAGGAGTGTATCCTCACGCAGTCCTTAATGGGGATGGCAGCCATGCCGAAGGGGTAGTTTGCTCGGAGGTCGTCCTTGGTGGTGAACGGAATCTTCTTGAGGTCGTCGAGCGATTTGATGCCATCTGCCGTTATGCCGTTCTCCTTAAATACTCTGCTGTAGAAGGGAGAGTGCTCGGCTTGCTTTATGGTCTGTTTCAGCCGTTCAAGCTGCAGCTCGTTCAGCTTCTCACGGCTCATTGTCTCAATGTCTTTTTGCCAATACTTCATGTTTTTCTATGATTTAAATTAAATGGTGTTCTGCTACATATTTCCAAAGAGGGGCAGCGTGGGTGGCTTGCTTTATCTGGTCTGTTCTTAGGAGTTCCACCACCTCATCGGTTGTGAGGATATGGACCGTGATATCTTCGGAGGGCTCAAGGTGCTGGGTGCTGAGCTGTTCTACGCCTACGGCAAGGAAGCAATGCGTAAGGTTGTTTTGCGACCCCGGGTTGGGCGATATTACCATATATTCGCTCCACGACCCGCCGCCAAAGCCTGTCTCTTCCATCAGCTCGCGTTGGGCGGAGACAAGCGGGTTGCCGTCCACTTCTTCGCATACGCCGGCACAAAGCTCGTAGGAGGTCACTCCCAAGGCATGGCGATACTGACTGATAAAAACAAACCGCCCGTCCTTGGTGAGGGCAATCACGTTTATCCAGTCGGGATATTCAAGCACAAAATACTCGGGTATCTGATTGCCGTTGGGCAATTCAACCCTTTCGCTACGCACCGTAAGCCACGGCTTGCGATGAAGATACGTGCTCTCGAGCACTTTCCATTTTCTGTCTTTCAACTTTTCCATAAACTGCTTGGTAATTGTTGGTCGAGCCCCCTTAGGGAAGCCCACAACCACAAAGGTAACGCTTTTCTTCGGCCCGTTGTTATATATATGGTTCGTTTCTTAGAACCGGGATGGGTGGTCTGTGGCGTGGCTTGGCGCCGGCGGGAAAAATGCATTCGCGGGCTTTGCCATATAAATGGAAACGACTAAATTTGCGACTTTGAAGATTGCAGAAAAACAAACAGATATAAAATATTATTATCGTGGCAGATACAAAGTACATATTCGTTACGGGTGGTGTGGTCTCTTCCTTGGGGAAGGGCATTATCGCTGCATCGCTGGGTAAGCTCCTTCAGGCAAGGGGTTACAAAGTTACCATACAGAAGTTCGACCCATATATCAATATCGACCCGGGTACGTTGAACCCCTATGAGCATGGCGAATGCTATGTGACGGTGGATGGGCATGAGGCAGACCTCGACCTTGGCCATTACGAGCGTTTCTTGAACGTTCCCACCACGCGGTCGAACAACATTACGACGGGCCGCATCTATCAGAGCGTGATAAGCAAAGAGCGCAGGGGCGATTACCTTGGCAAGACAGTGCAGGTGGTGCCTCATATCACCGACGAGATTAAGAGAGACGTGAAACTGCTCGGCACGAAGTATAAGTTCGATTTTGTAATAACGGAGATAGGCGGTACGGTGGGCGACATCGAGTCGTTGCCGTTCATCGAGTCTGTGCGTCAGCTGAAGTGGGAGATGGGTCGCAACTGCTTGTGCGTGCACCTTACCTACGTGCCATATATCGCAGCAGCCAAGGAATATAAAACAAAGCCCACGCAGCACTCCGTGAAACAGCTTCAGGAACTGGGAATCCAGCCGGATATATTGGTGCTGAGAACCGAGCATCTCTTGAATGAGGATATCACCCGCAAGGTGGCCTTGTTCTGCAACGTGGATGCCAACGCCGTTGTGCAGTCGGTGGACGTGCCTACCATCTATGAGGTTCCGCTGGTGTTGCAGCGTCAGGGCATGGATGAAACCGTATTGAAGAAGATGGGCCTCGAGGTTGGTCCCACGCCGGAGATGAAGCGTTGGAAGGAGTTCTTGAAGAAGAAAACCGACGCCACAGAGACGGTGAAGATTGGTCTCGTTGGCAAGTACGTGGAGCTTCAGGATGCTTA
>CAVGKO010000183.1:0-3416 GCA_963629885.1 Anaerobutyricum sp. | reverse complement strand
GACTTTCTGTCAGTTTGAAAAAATCGGAGAGCTGGAAAGTGGACTTTCCAGGGCCGCTGAGCCTCAGCGAAGGTAGAAAGTGGACTTTCTTGTCCTTGGAGGGAATAATTTCGTACATTTGCACGGTATTGTTAAAATAAACATTGAATTAGAAAGCAAAAATGGCAAAAGAGCTGAAAGAACTGACCAAGAGAAGTGAGAACTACTCTCAGTGGTACCAGGACCTGGTTATCAAAGCGGATTTGGCAGAGAACTCTGCAGTACGCGGTTGTATGGTTATCAAACCTTACGGATACGCTATATGGGAAAAGATGCAACGTATCCTCGACAATATGTTCAAAGAGACGGGACATGTCAACGCCTACTTTCCACTGCTTATCCCAAAATCATTCTTAAGCCGTGAGGCCGAGCACGTGGAAGGGTTTGCCAAGGAATGTGCCGTTGTTACGCACTATCGTCTCAAGACCAATCACGACGGTACAGGCGTAGTGGTTGACCCGGCAGCCAAGCTGGAAGAAGAACTTATCATCCGTCCTACGTCGGAAACAATCATATGGAACACTTACCGCAACTGGATACAGTCTTATCGCGACCTGCCTATCCTCTGCAACCAGTGGGCAAACGTGATGCGTTGGGAGATGCGTACCCGTCTGTTCCTTCGTACGGCAGAGTTCTTATGGCAGGAAGGGCATACCGCCCATGCTACCCGCGAAGAAGCAGAGATTGAGGCAAAGAAGATGCAGGGCGTTTATGCCAACTTTGCCGAGAACTATATGGCCATGCCGGTCATCAGAGGCGTGAAGTCTGCCAGCGAACGTTTTGCCGGAGCATTAGACACCTACACCATCGAGGCAATGATGCAAGACGGTAAAGCCTTGCAAGCCGGCACCTCCCACTTCTTGGGGCAGAACTTCGGTAAGGCCTTCGACGTTACGTTTATCGACAAGGAAGGCAAGAGCGACTATGCTTGGGCGACCTCTTGGGGTGTTTCCACCCGTCTGATTGGTGCGCTCATCATGTCTCACTCCGACGACAACGGCTTGGTTCTTCCTCCCCACCTCGCCCCTATCCAGGTGGTGATTGTGCCTATCTACCGCAGCGGAGAGCAGTTGGCTCAGATAAACGAGAAGGTAAGCGGCATTGTTGAGGGCTTGAAGAAGAGAGGCATCTCAGTCAAGTATGACGACGCCGACAACAAGAAGCCGGGATGGAAGTTTGCCGAATACGAGCTTAAGGGTATCCCCGTACGCTTGGCTATGGGCGGACGCGACCTTGAGAACAACACCATCGAGGTGATGCGCCGCGACACCTTGGAGAAAGAGACCATCACATGCGACGGCATTGAAGACTACGTGCAGAACCTCTTGGAGGAAATCCAGAAGAACATCTTCCAAAAGGCACTTGCCCACCGCGAAGCATGCACAATTACCGTCGACAGCTACGAGGAATTCAAGGAAAAGATTGAAGAAGGATTGTTTATCATGGCTCACTGGGACGGCACACCCGAAACAGAAGAGCTGGTGAAGAACGAAACCAAGGCAACAATCCGTTGCATCCCGTTGGAAGGCGACAAGACTCCGGGCAAGTGTATGGTTACCGGCAAGCCTTCTGCTCAGCGCGTATTGTTCGCACGGGCATACTAATCAAAAAAAAGTCATGGAACTGATTCTCCCCACCGGGCATAATGCAAAGAAGCCTACCGTGCTTGAGGCAAGGGTGCTTGTTGTTATCGGAGCCAACGGAGCCGGCAAGAGCTCCTTCGGCAGAGATTTAAAGGAGCGCTATGCCGAGAAAGCCCAAAGGATATCGGGATTGCATTCGCTGTTTCTCAATGGCGGCGAAGAGCCATCCCTCCCGGAAGGCGACGCGCTATCGAAGATACAGCAGGTGGTGGGACAGCGTTCCTTGGAGCCCCGGCTCTCGGACTACGAGAAGCTTATCCTTCGTCTCCAAAGCGAAGAGTTTGAGGCGGCAGTGGACTATAAGGAAGAGAGCAAAAAACATCCCGACCTCCTTCCTCCCGTCACCAAGATAGACAAGATACAAGCCATATGGGAGAAGATGTTTACCCACAAACGGCTGGTACGCAAGTCGGGTTTCTTCGAGCTTGCCTCCACGGGCAGAGACGAGGAGTCGTATACCGCCGGAAGGATGAGTGATGGCGAGAAGATAGTGTTCTACCTTATCGGCACGGTGCTATGTGCCCCCAAAGACGAGCTTCTCATCATCGAAGAGCCGGAGATACTGCTCCACAATTCCATAAAGAGTCTCCTGTGGGACGAGATTGAGGCCATGCGCCCCGACTGCACCTATGTGTACCTCACCCACGACATCGACTTTGCCACCTCGCGTACCGACAGTCAGAGGATATGGATAAGGGACTATAATGCCGACAACCATACGTGGGACTACAAGCTGATAGAGGGCGACGACAGCCTGCCCGAAGAAGTCTACATCGACATCCTCGGAAGCCGCCGGCCTATCCTCTTTATCGAAGGCACCACTACCCATAGCATCGACAACCGCCTCTATCCATTGATATTCCCCGACTTCTTGGTCAAGCCCATGGGCGGCTGCCAAAGAGTCATCGAGACAACGAAAGCCTTCCGCCAGATGCAGGACTTCCATACATTGGAGTCGATGGGCATAGTGGACCGCGACCGTCGTACGCAGGGAGAGATTGAGTACCTACGCGAGCGGCATATCTTTGTGCCCGACGTGGCTGAGGTGGAAAACCTTCTCATGCTTGAGCCGGTAATCAAGACTGTTGCCCGCCGCTTGATGAAAGACCCCGAGTGGGTGTTCAGCCAAGTGAAGGACAGCGTGGTGAAGCTTTTTGAGAGAGACCTCGAGGCACAGGTCATCCTTCATGCCAAGCACCGCGTACGCAGGAAACTCGAGACAACCGTCGACCGCAAGATAAAGACCGTTGAACAACTGTCCGAACATGTGGAGGATGTATGTAAGAGCATACATGTGGACGAGATATATAACAGCATCAAGACCCAATTCCTTCAGTACGTAAAGACAAAAGACTATAGAAGCATCCTGCGCGTGTATAACCAAAAGGGAATGCTTCCTCAGAGCCGTCTCTGCAATGTATGCGGAATAACCAATAAAGAGGCATATCTCAACCTCGTACTCTCCATATTGAAGGAGAAGGGTGAGGGCGCAGAGGTAATACGTTCCGCCATCAAAAAATCCTTGGGAGCATAAAAAGAAAACAGCATGCGTACACCTTCATTACAATATCTCTACCTGCAAAAGCCGGTAACGATGGTCATCATCATCTGCATCATCTCCGTCCTTCCATGGATAGGGTTGGGCGACTTCTCCACTAAGGGTGAACCGCGCGAAGCATCAGTAGCCATCTCCATGCTCGAGACGGGCAATTGGGTGCTTCCTCAGGTTTATGC
>CAVGKO010000182.1:0-3441 GCA_963629885.1 Anaerobutyricum sp. | reverse complement strand
ATCTTGAAGGAACAAACCGGCAGGTCTGCCAATAAATGGATTGATGATGCACTGATTGTGGAAGCAAAAGTCATGCTGAAGGCCCCACATACAACGGTGCAGGAAGTGGCCGACATACTACATTTTTCCGACCAGTCGACGTTTGGTAAATTCTTTAAGAAGCACATGGGTATTTCTCCGATAGAATACCGCAAATCGTAAATATTATGAGGATAGAAGAAAATTACTCACTTGAGAAGCATAACACATTCCATCTTTCGGTGAGGACGCGGTGGTTCATGGAATATGCAAGCGAAGAGGAATTGGAGAGAATCCTTCGGGACGAGTATTTCCAAGAGTGCTTGTCGCTGCATATCGGAAGCGGAAGTAATCTGCTATTCATAAACGATTTTAACGGCATCATCCTCCATTCTGCCATTAAAGGTATCAAGGTGGAAAAGGAAACCGACGAGCATGTTTGGCTGCGTGTGGGAGCCGCCGAGAAGTGGGACGACGTGGTGGCATATGCCGTTGACCATGGTTGGGGAGGCATCGAGAATCTCTCTCTTATCCCCGGAGAGACGGGAGCCGCCGCCGTACAAAACATCGGAGCCTACGGGGCTGAGATAAAAGACGTGATAGAAAATGTGGAGACATACAATCAACTAACTTTCGAGAAACGGGTTTTCACAAACAAAGAATGCGAATACGGCTATCGTTACAGCTGTTTCAAAAACGAACATAACGACCCGCATATCGTTACCTACGTATTGCTGAAGCTAAACAAACAACCTGTCTTCTCCATTGGTTACGGCAATCTGAAAGAAGCTTTGTCTGCCTATCCGGAGATTTCGCCTAAGACCGTCCGAGATGCAGTGATTAGAATACGTAGAGAAAAGCTGCCCGACCCGGACAAATTAGGGAATGCCGGCAGCTTCTTTATGAACCCCATTATTCCATCGGCGCAGTATGATAATCTAAAGGAGCAATACCCCACGATGCCCTCCTACCCTGCCGGCGAGGGGAAGGTGAAAGTACCGGCAGGCTGGCTGATTGAGCAATGTGGTTTCAAAGGCAAATCGCATGGAGAGGTTGGTGTCTACGAGAAGCAGGCATTGGTACTCGTCAACTTGGGAAACGCAAAGGGATACGAAATAGCATTGGCGGCAGAAAGCATCCGCACAGCCGTGAAGGACCGCTTTGGCATTGAGATAATGCCCGAGGTGAGGTATGTGGAATAGGCAACTATAGTTTCCCCTTAAGGAAGAATTTACACCAAGGCGTTAGTCCGCAGGATTCGCACTGAGGATTTCGCGCTGTGCATACATAGCGTCCGTGCAGAATCAGCCAATGATGGGCAATTGGTATCTGTCTCTCCGGGATATGCTTCATTAATTCCATTTCCGTCTTAAGAGGTGTTGGGCTGTTGTTGGTCAAACCAATGCGGTTGGCAACGCGAAACACATGTGTATCCACCGCCATCGTTGGTTTATTGTAGATAACCGAAGCAACGACATTGGCCGTTTTGCGTCCCACACCCGGCAGTTTCTGCAAATCATCGATATCCGAAGGCACCACACCCCCAAAATCGGATACCAGCATCTTTGCCATTCCAACCAAATGTTTCGATTTATTATGCGGATAAGACACACTGCGGATGTATTCATACACCACTTCGGGTGTCGACACAGCCATAACCTCCGCTGTCGGGAAATCACGGAATAAAGCGGGTGTGACCAGGTTTACACGTTTGTCGGTACACTGAGCCGAGAGGATGACGGCTACAAGCAATTGATATGGATTTTCATAATGCAACTCCGGCTCTGCCACCGGCACATGCTTTTCGAACCAATCCAACACACCTTTATATCGTTCTTCTTTTCTCATTCCCCTCCGGTGTGTTTCCCCCGGGCCGGTTAAAGCCCGGGGATGGTAAAAATGATTTTAGGTTCGCAACTTTATTTGGCTGATTCAAACTGTCTCAGGAAACGGATATCGTTTTCCGAGAACATTCGAAGGTCTTTTACTTGGTATTTCAAGTTGGTGATACGTTCGATACCCATACCCAAAGCATATCCTGTATATACCTTGCTGTCGATGCCGCAATTCTCGAGCACATTCGGGTCTACCATACCGCAACCGAGGATTTCCACCCAGCCGGTGTGCTTACAGAAGGCACATCCTTTGCCGCCGCAGAGATTACAAGAGATATCCATCTCGGCAGACGGTTCCGTGAACGGGAAGTATGATGGGCGTAAACGTATCTTCGTTTCCGGACCGAACATCTCTTTTGCGAAGAAAAGCAACGCCTGCTTCAGGTCGGCAAACGACACATTCTTGTCGACATACAAAGCCTCCACCTGGTGGAAGAAGCAGTGGGCACGATAAGAAATGGCTTCGTTGCGGTATACACGACCCGGACAGATAATACGAATGGGAGGTTCCTGTTTTTCCATCACGCGAGTCTGCACCGAAGATGTATGCGTACGAAGCAAAACATCCGGATTATGTTGAATGAAGAACGTATCCTGCATATCGCGTGCGGGATGGTCCTCAGCAAAATTCAGAGAAGAGAACACATGCCAATCGTCTTCCACCTCCGGACCTTCTGCGATGCTGAACCCCAAGCGTCCGAAGATATCACAGATTTCTTCCTTTACGATGGAGAGAGGATGGCGCGTACCCAATTGCACCGGATAAGCTGTGCGGGTGAGGTCGATATCCTCTTCGCCGGTCTGCATATTGTCGAAGCCGGCTTTCAGCTCGTTGATTTTATCTTGTGCGGCTGTCTTCAATTGGTTCAGGAACTGCCCCACTTCGCGCTTCTGGTCTGCCGCCACACTACGGAAGTCGTTCATAAGGGAAGATATCTCCCCTTTCTTGCTAAGATATTTGATTCGTAAAGCTTCCAGCTCTTCGGCATTCGCTGCCTTCATATCCTCCACTTCCTTAAGCAGAGCCTTAATCTTATTAATCATTTCCAATCCTGTTTTTTTCTGACGGGCAAATTTAGCCCTTTCTTTTATATAGTGCAACCATTATAGCTTTTAGAAGTGCCCCAGGCGAGATGCGCCGAGGCTACCCCGAGCATCACTTCTTACCCAACATAAACCCGTTAATCTGTCTGACGAAGTCTTCCTTTGAGAGCACACCACGCGCAGCCTGCGGCTTGCCTTTCATTGGGATAAACAGCAAGGTGGGGATACTCTGCACGCCGAAGGCATTGGCCAGCTCCTCTTCGCTGTCGACGTTGATTTTATAAATGATGATATCGTTCTTATACTCCTTGGCCAGTTCTTTCAAAACGGGCGCCACTCTCTTGCAGGGGCCGCACCAGTCGGCATAGAAATCCACGATGCATGGGCGTGAACCTTCGTACACCCATTCCTGCGGGTTCTTTTCGTAATTATATACTTTGGTAAGGAAGTCCGCCTTGGTTAGGGCAACCACCTCTCCTTGGGC
>CAVGKO010000181.1:0-3462 GCA_963629885.1 Anaerobutyricum sp. | reverse complement strand
TATATATATCCTGCCCGAAACATATATATCTTTTGCCGAAAACATATATATGTCTCCATAGAATGCTCTACTTTTGTGTTAGTAAAAACAAGACCGTCGATGCGAATCATACCCAAGATTAATACACTGCGAAAGGGCGTACTCCTCTATCGGGGTATCCGCTACCGTCATGGCTTTGGGGTGCATTCGCCCTTCGTGTTCAGTCTCATAACAAAGGTGATAGAAGAGAAGTGCTCTTATTATAGCTTCTACGACATCGAGCTGATTCGCAAGCAGCTGTTTTTCCGCGACGGGCTCATCACCTATCCTGACAGGAAACACAACGGGAAGATTCGCCGATGCACCATCGGAGAGGTTGTGAGGCGCGAGGCCATCAAGCCCAAGCACGGAGCCTTGCTCTTTAGGCTGACAAACTATTTCAAGCCGCAAAACATCCTCCAGCTGGGGCCGGCAATGGGTCTGTCTACGCTCTATCTCACCTCCTACGCTTCCGGACTGAAATGCATAGCGCTCGAGAACGTCCCTGAGTTTGCGCCCATCGCACAAATTTCTTTCGAAAAAGCAGCACGCAACCCCATCGACCTGCGTATAGGTAACTACAAAGAACTGCTTCCCCGTGCCCTTGAGGATATGGAGAGGGTCGACCTCGTGTTTCTTAATACCACCTACGAGCAGCAGAACAACCTCTGGCTGTTCAACGAATGCCTAAAGCATGTTCATAGCGGCACAATCCTCGTGTTCGAAGGCATCAAGACAAGCCATAGGATGAGGCATTTCTGGAAAAAAGTCTGCGCCCATCCCGCAGTGACGGTTACCATCGACCTCTACTCCATGGGCATCGTGTTCTTCAACCCGAAATTGCACAAGCACAACTATATCGTCTATTTCTAAAACACAACGCATATGAAAAAGAGTACCATCTACACCGGCGGCGGCGACAAGGGTGAAACATCTCTCGTTGGGGGACAACGGGTATCGAAAGCACACCAGCGCATTGAGAGCTACGGCACGATTGACGAACTGAACTCGTTCATCGGTCTGCTTGCCACCTCTTTGGAAAACAGAGAAGACCTTGATTGCCTTTCATTCATACAGCACAAGCTGTTTACCATCGGCTCTTACTTGGCAACCGACCAAGAGACAACCACCCTGAGGGTTGAGAGCCGGGTATCCCCCGAAAGCATCGAGCGCCTTGAGCACGAAATAGACCGACTGGACAGTGAGCTGCCTCGGATGAAAGGGTTCGTTCTTCCCGGCGGATGTCGTTCCGCAGCCTTGGCTCATGTGTGCCGCACCGTCTGCCGTCGCGCCGAACGTCAGATATACCGTCTTGCCCAAACCTGCAAGGTGGAAGATGAGGTTCTTGTTTTCGTGAACCGACTCTCTGATTATCTGTTCGTTTTAGCCCGCAAGGAGTGTATCGAGAATATTGGTACAGAATTTATTTGGAATTCCTCTTGCAGCTAAGGAATATTGTCATACTTTTGCGCGAAATTTAAAAATCAGCCCACTGTTTGGGTGTTATTAATACTGGATAACTATGTATTGGACATTAGAGTTGGCTTCGAAATTGGAAGACGCGCCCTGGCCTGCAACCAAGGATGAATTGATTGACTATGCGCAACGTTCCGGTGCGCCGTTGGAGGTTATTGAGAATTTGCAGGAGATAGAAGATGAAGGTGATATTTACGAGTGTATGGAAGATATCTGGCCCGACTATCCCAGCAGAGAAGACTTTTTCTTCAATGAAGAAGAGTACTAAGAGAGCATTTAGGCTATAATTTAATGTCGGCGGGATAAAGGAATGTCATTCTTTTATCCCGTTGATGTTTTTTGCAGGGGACACAATTTAAACGTCCTCATTGCGTTATTGAGAGAGTGGAACTTGTTCCGCTTAGTTTGTTTTTATGATGAAGAGAATCTTCCTGTCCATTATTATATCCCTCACCTGCACGATTGGCGTGTGGGCTCAAGACGATGTGCAGCTAAGCCAGTACTTCTTGGGGATGGGATACTACAACCCCGCATACGCAGGGTCGACGGAAGATTTAAATATGCTTGGTCTGTTCCGTCAGCAATGGATAGGCATGCCTCAAGCAGGTACTTCATTCTTTGTCCTCGCCGATATGCCAGTGAAATTGGGGAGCACCAACCACGGCGTCGGACTGGTGGCAAACTCTGAAAGCATCGGTTTGTTTCAAAACACGAAGGTGGCAGTTCAGTATGCCTACAAGCGCAAGTTGTTTGGTGGAACGCTGAGCATCGGCTTGCAGGGTGGCATCTTCAACAAGAGTTTCGACGGAACAAAAGTATATATCCCCGAAAGCGACTATCACCAGCAGGAAGACGAAGCCATTCCGCGCACGGCAGTGCAGGCAATGGCTTTGGATGTGAATGCCGGTGTGTACTACACCCACAAGCATTTCTACGTCGGTTTTGCGGCAACTCATCTCACCGCTCCGGAAATGCAATTCGAGGAAAACGCCTACACCTATCTCTCCACGGGATTAAATTTGACGGGGGGATACAATATTAAACTGAGGAATCCGTTGTATGAATTACAGCCTTCAGTTTTCTTGAAGACAGATATGCAAAGCTTCCAAGCGGACATCACCGCGAGGATGGTATATAATAAGATGTTTAACGGAGGTCTTTCCTGGCGTATAAACGAGTCGGTAGTAGTATTGCTGGGTGCCACGTTCGGGAGGTTTCAGGTTGGATACGCCTACGATTTCCCAACCACGGCAGTGCTGAAAGCCAGTTCCGGCAGCCACGAAGTGTTGGTGCGCTACCAGCTAAAGCTCAAGAAGACGAAGACAGGAAAGAACAAACATAAAAGTGTACGTATATTATAGTATATGAAAAAAGTATTGTTAGCACTTGTGGCAGCAGCCTTGCTTACCTCATGCGGTAAGTCTCTTTCCGGAGCGGGAGGAGAGGTTACCGGGGTGCGGTCGGTGGCTTTTAATGAGCCCTCGCCTTATGGTATGGTTCTAATCAAAAGGGGTTCGTTTGAGATGGGACCGGCGGATAAAGACTCCCTGTGGGGCATCAATCCGGAGACAAAGGGCGTTTCGTTTGACTCCTTCTGGATGGACGAAACGGAGATAACCAATGCCAAATACCGTCAGTTTGTTCACTGGGTACGCGACTCCATCATCCGTGAGCGACTGGCTGACCCGGCTTATGGCGGCAACGACCTGTTTAAAATCACTGAAGACAAATATGGCGAACCTGTCACTCCGCACCTGGACTGGAGCCGTCCAATCCCTTGGAAGCGGGCAACCGAAGATGAACAGCGCGCCATCGAGAGTGTTTACTACACCAATCCCGTTACCGGAGAGAAACGATTGGACGAAAAGCAGATGGTCTACAAATACGAATGGTACGACCACACCGGCGCCGCTCTCCGCAAGAACCGTCTCGACCCGAGCGAACGTGTACGCAACACAGATATAAAGG
>CAVGKO010000180.1:1461-3471 GCA_963629885.1 Anaerobutyricum sp. | reverse complement strand
ACATAACCCTTTTTGATATTACCAAATGAAACCGAAAAAAATGAGTTGAAAAAAATATTTTATTCCCAACAAAAAGGAATTTGTGAATGTGAAGAATGAGTAATAACGTGTTTGTCTCCGTCATAACCGGGAAAGATGTGAAACTAAAAGAGCATGGAATCTCGCGGTTATTGGAATATTTATTATGTCTTCTTGGCACCACACGGAGTCTTGGAAATTCTTCCCCGTGTCTTCTCAAAGTTGCACAATGTCTAAAACTTTTGTTTTTGTATCTGTGTAGACTTGCACAAAGACTAAAACAAAAGTTTTTGCCTTTGTGCAATAGGTTTCTTTAACAAATACAATTGGTTTTGTGTTTGTGCAATAACGCACTTTAATAAATACAAAGGTTTTTGTGTTTGTGCAATAGGTTTCTTTAACAAATACAAAAGTTTTTGCCTTTGTGCAACGATACTCTGTGATAAAAACAAAAGTTTTTGTGTTTGTGCAAAAGAACACGGCCTCCGAAGTATTTCTTCTAATATCATCACAGCCACTACAAAGATATAAAAATATTTCTTCCCATGTCAGAACATGGTCGCGACGATAGAAAAACTTTCTTTCTGAAAACGGAGATTCTCTGCATCCACTCCAAACCATTTGTCCCCAAGCCCGTGCAACCCCGCCTGCCAACGAAAGAATACTGTTTGGTGGCAGTGGAACACAAAAAAAGAAGGTGCGCCGTAAATGGTTTCATACGACACACCCTCTCTTTTATTTGTAATCGAATCTTCTGATGAATCAGAATCTCTTTTCTCTGATTCTTGCCTTCTTACCGGTAAGAGCACGCAAGTAATACAATTTGGCGCGGCGAACCTTACCAAGTTTGTTTACGGTAATGCTTTCGATAAACGGTGATTCGATAGGGAAAATTCTTTCTACACCAACGTTCTCAGACATTTTACGAACAGTGAAACGCTTCTTGTCGCCGTGACCGGAGATGCGGATAACAACGCCTCTGTACAACTGGATACGTTCCTTGTTTCCTTCTTTGATACGATAAGCTACGGTAATAGTGTCACCACTCTTGAACGAAGGATACTCCTTCTTCGTAGCAAATGCTTCTTCTGCAATCTTAATTAAATCCATTGTTTTATAGCTTTTTATTGTAATTTTAAAACGAAACGCAATATAACGGGTAACCTTTCCCGCCAGAGATTACGCAAAGCGGACGCAAAGTAACGAAAGATTTAAATAATAAACAACAAGCTGTGTGAAAAGAATATTTCAACCATCGTCTCGATTGGTTACTCGGAGGTCTTAGGATTTCTTTTCCGATAGGTTTTCGAGAAACAAATCCATCATCTTCTTGGCAGCAACGAAAGAACTGATTTGGTTGTTCAGCACTTGTTGTTCGGTATCAAACAATGCACTCTCCACCGCTGGATTGTGATAGAAAGTGTCTCGCAAGGTACTGTCGATACTTTCATACATCCAATACTTTGCTTGCTCATTTCGTTTGAAATTGAAATAGCCGTTCTTTTTAGTGAATATGATGTATTCATCAATCATATCCCAGATTTCTTGGATGCCGATATTGTAGTAACCCGAATAAGTCAACACTTTGGGAAACCATCCCGAGTCGGTTGGCGGAAAGAGGTGTAGTGCATTCCTGAATTGAGTGGCTGCCAACTTGGCTTTTTCGATATTGTCACCATCGGCTTTGTTGATAATGATGCCGTCAGCCATTTCCATAACACCGCGCTTGATGCCTTGCAACTCATCGCCCGTTCCGGCCAATTGGATGAGAAGGAAGAAATCCACCATGGAATGGACGGCTGTTTCGCTTTGCCCTACGCCTACAGTCTCCACAAAGATGGTGTCGAACCCGGCTGCTTCGCACAAGACAATAGTCTCACGTGTTTTACGAGCTACGCCACCCAAAGACCCTGTGGATGGGGAAGGGCGGATGAATGCATTCTTCTCGCGCGACAGATTTTCCATACGGGTTTTGTCGCCCAAGATACTTCC
>CAVGKO010000180.1:0-1451 GCA_963629885.1 Anaerobutyricum sp. | reverse complement strand
CTGCTCGGGTCGATTGCAAGCACTGCCAATTTATGTCCTTTTCCAATCAGATATGTACCGAAAACATCAATGGAGGTACTTTTTCCGGCTCCGGGAACTCCGGTGATGCCAACGCGGATGGATTTGCCGGCATAAGGGAGACATTTCTCTATGATTTCCTGTGCCAACTGTTGATGCTCGTGTTTGGTGCTCTCAACCAACGTGACGGCTTGGCTGAGGATAGTGATATCCCCTTTGAGTATTCCCTCAACATATTCGGAAGGAGTGTATTCTCTCCGTTGAAGTCTCTTTTTGAGATATGGGTTTATCACCGGGACATCGGCTACACCCTTGTTTACCTTCAAACCTTTGTAAAGGTCGTCATTTTCGGGATGTTCCATATTGATTCTACTTTTCTGCGGTTACCTTTATAAGACGGACAGGACCGTTCGGGTCGTTACATACAACGTTTATCAGTGCTTCCAGTTTTGTTTTCACATCTTTGGGGCGAACGGATATTTTAAACGTGGCTGTTGCTCCCGGTTTCAACTCCTTTTTTCCTCCCGAAATGTCAATCCGCTCGTCATCGCAGGTGAAACTATAAATCACAAGCGGTGATTTTCCGGTGTTGGTTATGTCGATTGTTCCACTCACCTTGCCTTTGACTATTGGCAAGAAACCGCCCTTTTCCGGCAACTTGCCGAGATTGAGCAACGTCTCCGAAAGCTGTGCTACCGGGGCTTTGGTCTTGTCTGCCGCCGTCAGTTTTGTGAAGTTGTCAATGATATTGGCTGCTACGGATATTGATTCGGTTACCTCTTTCTCTCCGATGCTCTCAACGGTCAAAGGTATCTCGGTCGTGATTCTTCCTTTCTTTTTCACGGCTTTGGCATCCAACAGCAAAGTGATTTCGCCAATTTTTCCGGGAGCCAACTGCGCAGGGTGCGCTTCTATTGTTAAGTAGTGAGGCGCTTTGCCCGGCTTTATTGTCATTGTTGTTTTCCCTTCATTCTTGACGCTGATTTTCTCGCCCAATGTCTCGTCGATATGGATACTGTTATATAGAACAGCTTTTGTATGCATTTTCAGTTCTCCAATCGAGTACGGGAAACTCTGAATCGGGACAAGTGGTTTGGGCGTTACGTTACCCTTGATTGCCAATGTGTAACTACCTTTCTCCTTGTTGTTGAAGATGGAGATGGTTTTATAGAACGGACCGGGGCGTCCTTTGGGGTTGTAGGTGACCTTCACCTCTCCGGTTTTTCCCGGCGAAATTGGTTCTTTGGTCCATTCCGGCTTTGTGCAACCACACGAAACCGTGACTCGCGTAATAACAAGCGGACCGTCTCCAATGTTTGTAACCACAAAGGTGTGACTTGTCGGTCCGTCCACTTCATCGATTGTCCCGAAACTGTATATTGTCTCATTAGCTTTTATCTGAGAAGATTTGCTCTGCGCAACAGCATACACTG
>CAVGKO010000179.1:0-3474 GCA_963629885.1 Anaerobutyricum sp. | reverse complement strand
CATCATGTCCTTCTGCTTTAAGGAAAAGCTCTCGATGCAGACCATCCTTTGTATCCTCTTGGCGCTTGGCGGCATCTTCATGCTCTACCATACGGGGAGCGGCGCAACGCTCAGCACAATAGGTGTGCTTCTTGTGATGGGCTCAGCCCTTTCGTATGCAATATATCTGGTGGGTGTAAACCGCCCGAGACTGAAAGATATCGCAACACTCAAGATTACGTTCTACGTCTTGGTGTTCGGCATGTCGCTCTTCCTCGTGCGCGTGGACTTTGGTAGGAGCCTGCGCCTCGTTGGCGACTGGTATCTTTGGGGCAACCTGCTTGCTTTGGCAATCTTCCCCACAGCCATATCGTTTCTCTGCACCACACAAGCCATCCAATGCATCGGCTCCACGCCTACAGCCATATTGGGAGCCCTGGAGCCTCTCACGGCAGTGTTCTTCGGCGTAACGGTGTTTGGCGAGGAGCTTACTCCACGAGTGGTTTGCGGCATCGTGATGATAATCCTGGCGGTGACACTCATCATTGCCGGCGGCAGCGTTACCGACCATATGATTAGGTTTCGCCGACTGTTCCCCAGACTTCCGTTCCGCCGCAAGCCGAGGGCCTGGGGACAATAACTTTCGCTTTTGTTACGTTAATTCTTTACTTTTGCGATAAAATATACAATCAACATGACAGACAGCACGGATGAATACCTATTGAGCCACATCAATTACCCGGAGGACCTGCGCAAGCTGCCTCCCGATAAGTTAGGACAGGTATGTGCGGAGCTACGTCAATATATCATCGATATCCTTTCCGAGAACCCCGGTCATCTTGGGGCAAGTTTGGGAACAGTGGAGCTGACCGTTGCCCTACACTATGTTTTCCATACACCATACGACCGTATTGTTTGGGACGTGGGCCATCAGGCTTACGGGCATAAGATACTCACCGGACGCCGCGAGGCTTTCCACACGCTGCGCAAGCTGGGTGGCATCAGCGGTTTCCCTAACCCCGCAGAAAGCGAATACGACGCCTTCATTGCCGGGCATGCCTCCAACTCCATCTCGGCAGCCATGGGCATGTCGGTTGCCTCTGAACTCAAAAACGAATCCTCGCGCCACGTCATTGCCGTCATTGGCGACGGCGCCATGACAGGCGGACTGGCCTTCGAAGGGTTAAACAATGCAGCAGCCAATCCCAACAACCTCCTCATTATTCTTAACGATAACAATATGGCCATCGACAGCAATGTAGGAGGGTTGAGCCAATACCTGGTGAAGATAACAACCAGCCAGACGTACAACAAAATGCGCTATGATGTGTATCGGTGGATGAAGAAGATGAAACTGATAGACGATGGCCGCAGGGGAAATATCCTACGCTTCAACAACAGCCTGAAGGCACTGCTCACACAGCAGCACAACCTCTTCGAGGGGTTCAGCATACGCTACTTCGGCCCGATTGACGGACACGACGTAGGCTCGATGATACGCGTGCTTAACGACATAAAGGACCTGCAGGGGCCAAAACTGCTACACATAAAAACGATAAAAGGCAAAGGCTTCAAGCCGGCAGAAGAATCTGCCACCGAGTGGCATGCTCCGGGGAGATTCAACAAGGAGACGGGTGAGAGGATTGCCCATCACCGCCTGGACGAGCCTCAGCTCTATCAGGATGTGTTCGGGCATACATTGGTTGAGCTTGCCGAGAGGGACGAACGTATTGTAGGCATCACGCCCGCCATGCCCACGGGATGCTCAATGACATATATGATGAAGGCATTCCCCCAGCGGGCTTTCGACGTGGGCATTGCCGAAGGACATTCGGTGACGTTCTCCGCCGGACTTGCCAAGGAAGGGATGATACCTTTCTGCAACGTCTACTCCTCGTTCATGCAACGGGCATACGACAATATTATTCACGACGTGGCTCTGCAAAAGCTGCATATGGTTATCTGCCTCGACCGCGCAGGGTTGGTGGGTGAAGACGGTGCCACTCATCACGGCGCATTCGACCTTGCCTATCTGCGTCCAATACCCAACCTCGTCATCTCTTCGCCACTCAACGAGCTGGACCTCCGGAATCTGATGTACACCGGATACAAAGAGGCGAAGGGCACTTTCGTTATCCGTTACCCGCGTGGTAAGGGAGAGCTGAAAGACTGGCAGTGCGAGATGAAGGTGCTCCCCATTGGCAAAGGCAGAAAGCTACGCGAGGGGAACGACCTCGCCGTGCTCTCCATCGGGCCGATAGGCAACGAGGTAAGCAAGGCAATTGAATTGGTGGCTGACTGCGGCATGTCGGTTGCCCACTACGATATGATATATCTGAAGCCTCTCGACGAAGAGCTGTTGCATGAGGTGGGGCAAAAGTTCCAACGCATTGTCACCGTGGAAAACGGAGTGATAAGAGGTGGACTTGGCACAGCCGTCCTCGAGTTTATGGCAGACAACGGCTATACGCCACAGGTAAAACGCATCGGCATACCCGACGCTTTCATTGAGCACGGTTCGGTGAAGGAACTCTACCGATTGTGCGGCATGGATGCAGAGGGCATCGCTGCCGTGATGCGAACAATGATGAAATAACTAACGAGCAAACAGAGATGAAGATTATTATTGCCGGAGCAGGAGAAGTGGGCACACATCTTGCAAAGATGTTGTCGCAGGAGAAGCAGGATATCATCCTGATGGACCCCAACGAAGAGCGATTGAACTTCACCAACCGCAACATGGAGATACTCCCCATGGTGGGTAACCCCACTTCCATTCACGATTTGGAGGAGGCCGGCATAAAGAAGACCGACCTGTTTGTAAGCGTCACCCCCGAGGAGACGACCAACATAGCCGCCAGCATCCTTGCCTCCAAACTCGGCGCATGCAAGACCCTGGCACGTATCAACAACTACGAATACCTGCAGCCGGGCAACAAAGAGCTGTTCGAGAAGCTGGGCATACATTCAATGATATATCCTGAGATGCTGGCAGCAAAAGAGATTGTCAACGCCATACGCCGGCCATGGACACGCCAGTATTGGGAACTGTTTGGCGGTGCCCTAATCCTGATTGGCGTAAAGGTGCGCGACAACTCCCGACTTGTTAACAAACAATTGGCAGAGCTGCTGAACGAGCAGAAGCTCTATCACATTGTTGCCATCAAACGGCCCTACGAAACAATCATCCCCCGCGGTACGGATTATGTGCTGCCGGGTGATATCGTTTTCTTTACAACAACGAAAGAACATATCAAGGACGTTCAGATGCATGCCGGCAAGAAAGACCCGGAGGTAAAGAAAGTATTTATCATGGGCGGCAGCCGCATAGCCATCCGTACCAGCCAATATCTGCCGAGCAATATCCGCGTGAAAATATTGGAGACAAACAAGGAGAAGAGCCATCACATTGCCGAGGTTGTGCCAAGCAATGTCTTGGTCATCAACGGCGACGGACGCGACACTGAGTTGCTGATGCAAGAAGGCATCAAGGAG
>CAVGKO010000178.1:747-3488 GCA_963629885.1 Anaerobutyricum sp. | reverse complement strand
ATAATGTAAGCTGTCGCCCGGATTTCTGCTTGTTGGTATATCCTGCTTATTTGGATGGTGAGAATTTCCATTTGGCGCCGGAAGTCAAAGTCAGTTCAGCAACGCCTCCCACGATGTTGGTTCAGGCAGAAGACGACAAGTCGTATATCAACAGCAGTTTGTTTTATTTCTATGCATTGAAGGAAGCGGGTGTACCGGCCCGGATGCATTTGTATAGCAAAGGCGGGCATGGTTATGGCTTGCGAGACACCGGGATGGCGGTCAATGAGTGGCCCGACAGGGCAGAGGATTGGTTTCGCGAGATAGGCGTGACGGAATAATGAAACAAAGGCGGTGTATCTCAGGTATGGATTTTTCCTGTATCTTTGCGCCGATATGAATCATGGGGCTGACCGGTTTTGACAGCGGGCAGAAGTGGTTTGTAAGCATGTAGTGCGTGGTTGGCTTGCACTTTAATCTCAGACAACAAGCAAGTAACTGGCGAAAATAACTACGCTCTTGCTGCTTAATCGAATAATAGTAGATTAAAGCTTAATCTCCGCAAAAGTTGTGGAGACGAGACATCACCCGGAGGCTGTTGCTCCGAAGCTTTCCGATAAGGTGGTGCAGAAATATCGGAGATAGCCTGGAATGAGCCTCGGGTTTCGGGTGAAATTTTAGAGGATAAGGATTGAGTGGGTGGCTTCGGTCTTGCTTAATCCCGACAATCGAAGGCGAAGATAAACATGTAGAAAGCAGATTAGTTCCTCGTTTGGACGAGAGTTCGAATCTCTCCAGCTCCACAGAAACTTGCAGTCACGGCGGCTGCAAGTTTTTTATTTGATATGGGTGTAACCCGTTTTATTCATCTTTTCATATAAGAACCAAGAAGATTCCTGGCGTCAAAAGTTTCCGCGCCACGCGCTGAAGCAAGATTCAAGCGTCAAAGGCTTCCGCGGCTCGCGCTGAGAGAAGATTCATGCGTCAAGACCTCCGCGCCACGCGCTGAAAGAAGATTCACGCGTCAAGGGCCTTCTGCGGCTTGCGATATTTACTTTGTGGACTTACCCTCTTGTTCGAATGGAAGGGGGTCGATGGCTTTCACGGACATCTTGCCTCCCGATTTGGTGGCCACGAGGCAGGAGTTTCTCAGTTTGCGCGTTGTCAAGTCGAACACCTTGTTGGGATTGAAATGTTGCCCGTTGACACGCACTTCGAAGTGGAGATGCTCGGTGGTAGCTCTTCCGGTCCGCCCTGTGAGAGCCACCGGGTCGCCGGCCTTTACGCGCTTGCCCACCTTCACGAGGTTCTTTGAATTGTGGCTGTAGACAGTCTCCAGCCCGTTGTAATGTCGGATAACCACCACGTTTCCATAGGCGGCATAAGGTTTGGCCATGCGGACGATGCCGTCGAAGGCTGCCACAATAGTGTCGCGGGGGCATGTCTTGAGGTCAACTCCCGAATGATGTCTCCGACGGCCGGCATAAGGGGAGATGAGCTTGGCTCCCGGCAGTGGGAAAACGTAGTCTTCCTCCGTCATCTGCGAGAGGTCTATTATCAGAGAGTTTCCGTCGGCCATCAGCTTGGGGTCTTGCACTGCGATATGTTGCTTCTCTCTATCGGAAAAATTCTCTGTGATGTTTTTGCGCGCATAGGTCGTTTTCTTCAGCTTCGGCATCAAGGGGGTGAACATATAGTCCACTGTGGGCAACGGGACACTGGTGGTGGGAGGGTTTGCCACGGCCTTCTCGCGGTATACCGAAGGCGTCTGTTGTGTAAGGGTCATCGAGCAGGTGACGAGTGAGATAAAAAGGATAAATGATAGTGTATAAATGCAGACCTTGGCCATTATTTTGAATCTCTTTTGTTTTTCGCTGGGCGAAAGTACGAAAAATATGCCGCCCGAGCGGCCTTGGGACGGCTACTTTAGTGAAGTTTTTCATTTCTTTATGCTTTCGGCTGTCGGCACAAAATAACAGAAACGAAACAATTGGTGTTAATAAGTTGATTACTTTTGCGGTCGGATAAAAAATAATTCAGAAAAAAGTATGAAACAGTTTTTCAAAATGATGTTTGCCTCGGCACTGGGAGTGTTTGTTGCCGTGGTTTTGATTTCCATCTTAATGATATTCTCTTTGGTGGGTATTGCCGCCGGTATGGGTGGCTCGTCTACTTACACGCCCAAGAGCAATACCGTATATAAGTTGACGCTCGATGGTAGTCTTTCGGACAATGTTCAGGAAAACCCCTTCGCTTCGCTGATGGGCGAAGCCGAGAATGCGCTTTCATTGAAGGATGTTTTGTTGACCATCCGCAAAGCGAAAGATAACGACAATATCAAGGGCATATACCTGGAGGCTAAATCGCTTGGCGCAGGCTCTGCTTCTATTGCAGCTATTCGTCGGGAGCTGAAGGACTTTAAGGAGAGCGGCAAATTCATCGTTGCCTATTCCGACAACTATACTCAGGGTTGCTACTTTCTTTGCTCCGTTGCCGACAAGGTGTTTTTGAACCCTCAAGGCACGCTGGGTCTTGCCGGAATGGCTTCGCAGACCACATTCTATAAGGAATTGCTCAAGAAGGTGGGCGTGGAGATGATGATATTCAAGGTGGGCACTTATAAGGGCGCCGTGGAGCCTTTCATGCTCGACAAACTGAGTGATGCCAACCGCGAGCAGATTCAGTCGTACATGAATAGTATCTGGGGTAATATTGTTGCCGGCATTGCCGAATCGAGAGGTCTCTCGGCGGACGATGTAAAC
>CAVGKO010000178.1:0-737 GCA_963629885.1 Anaerobutyricum sp. | reverse complement strand
GGGCTATGCTTTCGCCCCTGCGGAGAAGGCCGTTGAATGCGGATTTGTGGACGAACTGAAATATCGCACCGAAGCAGAAGACTATGTAAAGGAGTTGGCTGGTCAGGACGACGACCATCTTAAGACTGCCGACATCTCCAAAATCAAGAACATCAAAACCTCGGAAAAGGAAAAGTCTGACCGTATCGCTATCTTGTATGCAGAAGGCGAAATCAAGGACGAACAACCCACTTCTCCCTTTGGCGCCGGACAGATTATCACGGAGAAGCTTGCCGACGAGCTGATAAAACTGAAGGATGACGACGACGTGAAGGCTGTTGTATTCCGCGTGAACTCACCGGGCGGTAGCGCGTTTGTGTCAGACCAAATCTGGCGTCAGGTGGTAGAGCTGAAGAAGGTGAAGCCAATAGTTGTTTCCATGGGCGACGTTGCCGCTTCGGGTGGATACTACATCTCGTGTGCTGCAAGCAAAATCATCGCAGAGCCCAACACCCTTACCGGGTCGATAGGCATCTTCGGTATGTTCCCCAACACATCCGGATTGTATGATAAGATTTCTCTTACGACGGATGTTGTGAAGACAAATACGTATGCCGACCTCGGCGACATGACCCGCCCGATGCGTGACGACGAGAAGGTATTGATACAGTCGCACGTGGAGAAAGGCTACGATACATTCATTACGCGTTGTGCCGATGGCCGTGGCATGACAAAGGAGGCAATCAACGAAATTGGTC
>CAVGKO010000177.1:1326-3496 GCA_963629885.1 Anaerobutyricum sp. | reverse complement strand
GCTTATCAGCGTTCTCTGCGTTCTTGACGCGGACCGCGGTCACCACGTTCCGGTCTCGGTCTTTGCGGACGCTCTTCATAACCTTCAGGTTTGGGGAGCAATACCCTGTGTGAGAGTTTAAACTTACCGGTCTTTGCATCAATGTCCATCAGCTTAACCTTAATAGTATCGCCCTCATTCAAGCCTGACTGTTCCATCGTCTCCAAACGCTTCCAATCTATTTCAGAGATGTGCAGCAAACCATCCTTGCCCGGCATAAATTCAACAAATGCGCCGTAAGGCATGATGGAAGCAATCTTTCCTTCATATACCTCTCCGACCTCCGGAACGGCAACAATCTCCTTGATTGCTCTAACAGCAGACTCAAGCGTTTCCTTATTTGTTCCGGAAATCTCAATCACGCCGACGCCATCAACTTCATCAATTGAAACGACAGCACCCGTCTTCTCTTGAATACCCTGAATAATCTTTCCACCCGGGCCGATAACCGCACCAATGAACTCTTTGGCAATAGTCATTGTTTCGATACGTGGAGCATGCGGCTTCAACTCGGCACGTGTTTCCGGCTGTGCCTCCAAAATCTTGCCCAAGATATGCATACGGCCCTCTTTTGCCTGAGCCAATGCCTTCTCAAGGATTTCGTACGACAGACCGTCGACCTTGATATCCATCTGAGTTGCAGTGATACCATCCACCGTACCTGTCACCTTGAAGTCCATATCTCCCAAATGGTCTTCGTCGCCCAAGATATCCGACAAAATAGCGTAGTTCTTACCCTTGTTCTCAGAGATAAGACCCATGGCAATACCCGACACCGGCTTCTTCATCGGAACACCGGCATCCCTCAACGCCAATGTACCGGCACAAACCGTTGCCATCGAAGAAGAGCCATTAGACTCGAGAATATCTGAGATTACACGCACTACATAAGGATAGTTATCCGGAATCATACGCTTCAATGCGCGGTGGGCAAGATTGCCATGACCAATCTCACGACGACCTACACCACGTGATGCCTTAGCCTCACCGGTAGAGAATGGCGGGAAGTTATAGTGCAACAAGAAACGCTCCTTAGAACGGTTCAATACGTCGTCGATAATCTTCTCGTCAGCCTTGGTGCCAAGCGTAACGGTTGACAACGACTGTGTTTCTCCACGAGTAAATATTGCAGAGCCGTGAGGACCGGGCAAACAATCTGTCTCAATCCATATCGGGCGGATTTCAGTTGTCTTTCTGCCATCCAAACGCTTTCCTTCATCCAAGATAGCACGACGCATAGCTTCTTTCTCTACATCGTGATAGTAGCGGCCAATCATTTCTGCCTTGGTCTCCAACTCCTCTTCGGTGAAGTTTGCTTTGTATTCTTCTACGATAGCCTCGAATGCCTCAGCGCGCTGATGCTTGTCTGTACCCGATGTGGCAATAGCATATGCCTTTGCATAACATTTATCATGTACATCCTTGCGCAATTCTTCGTCATTCTCTTCGTGGCAGTATTCACGCTTAACGAGTTTGCCGCAAGCTTCCGACAACTCAAGCTGAGCCTGACACTGTACTTTGATTGCCTCATGAGCAACCTTAATAGCGTCCAACATCTCAGATTCCTGCACCTCTGACATCTCGCCTTCCACCATCATGATGTTGTCTAAAGTAGCAGCAACCATCAAGTCTATATCTGCTTTCTCCAATTCGGCGAACGTCGGGTTTATAACAAACTTACCGTCAATACGCGCTACCCTAACCTCAGATATCGGTCCGTT
The DNA here is from genome assembly GCA_963629885.1 of Anaerobutyricum sp. Taxonomy (GTDB): domain Bacteria; phylum Bacteroidota; class Bacteroidia; order Bacteroidales; family Tannerellaceae; genus Parabacteroides. The sequence goes on along the minus strand of CAVGKO010000177.1, from coordinate 1,736 downwards.
GAAAGGTATATCAGATACCGCCAAAGCAGCTGATGCAGCCAAACCTGCCAATGCATCCGGCATATCTTCTCCGTCAGCAGAGAAAAGAATAACATTGACATATACTTCTGCATGATAATTATCCGGGAACAACGGACGCAACGCACGGTCCACCAAACGAGCCGTCAGAATTTCGTAATCCGAAGCTTTCCCTTCTCTCTTAGTAAACCCACCGGGAAAACGTCCAAAGGCAGAATACTTTTCTTTGTAATCTACTTGCAGTGGCATAAAATCAACGCCAGGATTTGCATCTTTTGCAGCACAAACTGTGGCCAACAATACGGTGTTACCCATACGAACAGTAACCGCACCATCCGCTTGTTTTGCCAACTTTCCAGTCTCAATGGTGATGGTTCTTCCATCTGCCCATG
>CAVGKO010000177.1:0-1316 GCA_963629885.1 Anaerobutyricum sp. | reverse complement strand
TAGGCATCATAATCTTCAATTTTGTCTTTTTATCTATGAAAAAATCGGTGCAAATGTAATGAAAGTTTACCTGTAAAAGTATGTGCGCGAAAACAAAAACAATAGAAAAACGCCTTTTTGTGAAAAAGAAGGGGAGATTTCGTGAATGACAATGCAGAAACTGTAAAATAATGTATATTTGTGGCGAAATTATTAATATTGATAATAACATTATGATGAAACAAATATTTACAAGGCTACAGTCTTTCATCGTGGCATCACCGTTGTTTGTTGTTGGGATATGCATATCGCTCTTCACGGCTTGCAGCGACACTTCTTCCTTCACGGTGAGTGGCGTTGTATCCGGAGCCGATGGTCAGGTCCTATATCTGGAGAATGTTGGTATATCCGATGTTGAGCTAATGGATTCGGTTAAGCTAACTGCGTTGGGAAAGTTTAAATTCACGCACAAGCGTCCGGACTTCCCGGATTTCTACCGGTTACGCCTGAACAACCAAAAAATCAATTTTGCCATTGATTCTACGGAGACAATTACGATAGCCGCTGATGCCGGCACGTTTGCCACATCTTATACAGTGGAAGGCTCAGAAAATTGTAAAGCCATCAAAGCAATCACCCTGGCACAGTTGGACGCCAATCAAGCCATCGGCAAACTGCGCAAGGAATATGAAGACAAGCATATCGCAGACACGACATATCATGCAAAAATGATAGAGACAGTGGACACTTATAAAGAAATTGCCCGCAAATACATATATGCCGCTCCTATGTCCACCGTGGCTTATTATGCTTTATTCCAACAAATCGACGGACTGTTGTTTTTCGACTTATACGACCAAAACGATGTAAGGGCATATGGCGCAGTTGCTACCAGCTTCAACCACTTCTATCCCGAAAGTCCACGCTCGAAACATCTATATAATCTAACATTGCAGTCAATGAAGGTCATTCGAGCTCAACGTCCGGCCAATTTGGATAATGTCAAGATGACCGAAGTCAGTTTCTTGGATATTGAATTGCCCAACCTAAACGGCGAAATGGTCAAACTCTCTTCTATTGCAAATGGCAAACCGGTGATTATAAACTTCACAGCCTATCAAGCAGAATGGTCTCCGGCGTTGAATATGAATCTGGGAGACATCTATTCCAAGTATCACACACAAGGATTGGATATCTATCAAGTGTCTTTGGATTCTGATGTCCATTTTTGGAAGAATGCCGCATCCAGCCTCCCTTGGGTTGCCGTACGTGACCCGCAATCGATTTATTCGCAAGTGGCAGGATTATATAATGTAAAACAACTGCCTGCTATATTT
>CAVGKO010000176.1:433-3506 GCA_963629885.1 Anaerobutyricum sp. | reverse complement strand
ATATATATGTTTTGGCCAAAGGATATATATGTTTTCATCAAAAGATATATATCCCCCCTCAGGGGAGGCTATAAAAGCAAGAGAGCAACCGTTTGTTCAACGACTGCTCTCTTATCGGAGGTGGTCCCACTTGGGCTTGAACCAAGGACTCCCTGATTATGAGTCAGGTGCTCTGACCAACTGAGCTATGGGACCAAAATTTCAGAACATCTCCTCTGAAATCGGCTGCAATGTTACGACTTTTGAGCGGTTAACACAAGTTTTCCGAAGAAAACTTTACTTCTCGCTGCCATCTTCACCGCCGAATTCCATCAAGTATGCTTTGATGAATTCATCTATCTTACCGTCCATAACGCCATTGACGTCCGATGTCTGATAGTTCGTCCGATGGTCTTTTACCCTACGGTCGTCGAAGACGTAACTGCGGATTTGCGACCCCCATTCAATCTTCTTCTTGCCCGCCTCAATCTTTGCCTGTTCTGCCATACGGTGCTTCAGCTCCTTATCATACAAGATTGAACGCAGTTGGCGCATGGCATTATCGCGGTTCTTTGGCTGGTCGCGCGTCTCGGTGTTCTCAATCAATATCTCTTCCTCCTCACCTGTGTAAGGGTCTTTGAACTGATACCTTAGGCGTACCCCTGACTCCACCTTGTTGACGTTCTGCCCACCGGCACCGCCCGAGCGGAAGGTATCCCACGAAATAGCTGCCGGGTCGACCTTCACCTCAATAGTGTCGTCCACCAACGGGGTGACAAATACCGAAGCAAAAGATGTCATTCGCTTACCTTGTGCATTATAAGGGGAAACACGAACCAAGCGATGCACCCCGTTCTCACTCTTCAAGTAACCGAACGCATAGTCGCCCTCGATATTGATGGTGACCGTCTTGATGCCCGCTTCGTCGCCTTCCTGCAGGTTGGCTATGGATATCTTATAGTTGTGGGCCTCGGCATAGCGCATATACATACGCATCAGCATAGATGCCCAATCCTGACTTTCCGTGCCGCCTGCCCCGGAGTTTATCTTGAGCACACAACTCATCTGGTCGGCTTCGTCGCGAAGCATATTGCGGAACTCAAGGTTCTCTACCAATTCCAATGCCTTGGCATAAGCTTCGTTGACTTCTTCTTCGGTGGTGACTCCCTCCTTGGCATATTCGTAAGACAGCTGCAATTCTTCGGCGGAGGCATTTACTTCGTTATACAGTTCAATCCACTTCTTCAGCTCCCTTACTTTCTTCATTTGGACTTCTGCCTGCTTGGCATTCTCCCAAAACCCGGGGTCTTGTGTACGCAATTCTTCTTCTTTCAACTGGATGGTCTTGCCATCGATGTCAAAGATACCCCCTCAGCGCTTGCTCGCGCTCCAGTACGTTCTGTAGCTGGTCTGATGTTATCATATACTGTTGTTTTGTGATTTATACGAATTGTTTGTTTGCTGGCTCCCCAATCACTCGGCATACATGGCATCTATCACCTCGGCGTATTTCTGCAAGATGACCGGACGGCGTAGCTTCAATGTGTCGGTCAGCTCGCGTTCTTCCATAGTGAATGGCTGGGGAAGCAAGGTGAACCGTTTGATTTTCTCGTACGAAGCCAAATTCTTCTGACGTTCCTCCACGTGCGTTTCAATCAGACGGATTATCTCGTGGTTGCGAACCAATTCCTCGCGGCTGTTATAGGATATGCCCTTGCTTTCGGCGTATGCCTCCAAAAGCGGATACGATGGAACGATTAAGGCACTGACAAACTTACGTTGGTCTCCTATGATAGCTATCTGTTCGATATATTTATCGCTACTCATCTCCATTTCAATGGCCTGCGGAGCTATATATTTACCGTTTGATGTCTTGTAGAGGTCCTTGATGCGTTCGGTGAAGAACAATATATTGCCCTCCATTCGTCCGGCATCTCCGGTTCTGAAATAACCGTCTTCGGTAAAAGAACGGGCATTTTCTTCCGGCTTGTTATAGTAGCCCGAGGTAACAGTCTTGCCCTTCACAAGGATTTCTCCGTTGTTTTCATCTATTTTCACCTTCAAGTCCGGCATAACCTCACCCACGGAACCGATACGGAACCCGGTGTGAGGGTAAAAGCAAACTGTTGCCGTTGTCTCACTCAAGCCATAGCCATAGGCAAGCGGAATTCCTACCGATTGCAGGAACTCGTTGACAGTGTCAGACAACGGTGCCCCCGCCACTGGGAACAAACGACCTTTCTCTATACCTACGACTTTTTTCAAAAGCAGAAAAATGGTCTTGTCGTAAAGTTTATACTTGAAGTTTGTGAGCCAAGGCGCTTTCAAACCCTTGTTCTTGTATTCCAAATTATATGAATGCCCCGTCTCTATCGCATCCAAGAATATTTTCTTCAGCAATTTAGGTGAGGAGTTTATCTTCTCGCGAACGCCAACATATACTTTCTCCCAAAAACGTGGCACGTTACACATCACAGATGGATGAACCTCCGGTAGTGTCTTCTGTATCATTTTCGGGTCTAGGTTGACGGCAACCGTCAGTCCCTTATGAAGGCAATAATATGTCCATCCCTTCTCAAAAATATGTGTCAACGGAAGGAAGCACATCGACAAGTCCTTGTCAGTTACGAATGGCAGACGTATATCATGAGTCCGCATTGCCTCCAAGTAATTATAATGATGAAGAATTACACCTTTCGATTCGCCGGTCGTACCGGATGTATATATTATGGTGGCAATGTCTTCGGGAACTGCTTCTCCCATTCGGATTTTTACAGTCGTTTCAGCATGTGCGCTGTCTCCCAAGCGCAAGAAATCGTCGAAATAGATGGATGTTTTGTCCTCAGGATTCAATTTGACATTACGGTCGAAAACAATCAGTCGTTTCAATACATCCGTTTCCTTCTGCACCTTGAAGGCATTGTTATATTGGAGTTGTTCGCCGACAAATAGAGTGTGAATCTTTGCATCATTGATGATATATTCGATTTGTGCCGGAGAATTTGTGGCATACATTGGAATTGATATCACTCTGTTTCCATATGCTCCAAAATCAGTAAACAAACATTGGGGCATATTCTGCGAATAAACACCA
>CAVGKO010000176.1:0-423 GCA_963629885.1 Anaerobutyricum sp. | reverse complement strand
TTTTCTCTTGTACCTCTATTCCGAATTCGGCAATTGCTTTGGCTGTAAGCATTACCTTTTCAGAAAATTCTTTCCATGAGATTTTTAACCATTTACCGCTTTCATTATCGCGATACTTCAATGCGGTACGTAATCCGTACTTTTCAGCCTGTCGGTGAATCAACTCGGCGTAGTGATAATATACCATAGATTACTTATTTTGTGTTGATACAACAAAAGTACAGCTTTCCTGCCAAAAATAGTAATGCACCCCGTTTTTTACACCTGAAAGCATCCTTCACCTTCAATAAAGGTAGACCATACATATATAATGTTAAATAAATAATCATGGTAGTATGTATTACAAGGTAATGTCTATATTTGTGCCGTAAAACAATGATATATGAATGCAGAGAATGTAAAATCACAGATGAGAAAAGGGAC
>CAVGKO010000175.1:0-3578 GCA_963629885.1 Anaerobutyricum sp. | reverse complement strand
CCGTTCAGATGCAATATGTGCAGACGATAGTAAACCTGCCGTGGAACGAATATAGCAAGGACAACTTCAACTTGGCGCATGCACAGAAGGTGCTCGACCGCGACCACTACGGATTGGAGAAGGTGAAGGAACGTATCATTGAGCACTTGGCGGTACTGAAGCTGAAGAGAGATATGAAATCGCCCATCATCTGTCTCTATGGTCCTCCGGGGGTGGGCAAGACGTCGCTTGGCAAGTCCATTGCCGAGGCGTTGCACCGCAAGTATGTCCGCATCTCGTTGGGCGGACTGCATGATGAGGCAGAGATACGCGGCCATCGCCGTACGTATATCGGTGCCATGTGTGGACGTATCATTCAGAACATACAGAAGGCAGGGAGTTCGAACCCCGTATTTATTCTCGACGAGATAGATAAGGTGGCCAACGACTTCAAGGGCGACCCGGCGTCGGCTCTTTTGGAGGTGTTAGACCCGGAGCAGAACTCTGCTTTCCACGATAACTACTTGGACATTGACTACGACCTTAGCAAGGTGATGTTTATAGCCACGGCAAACAATCTGAATACAATATCGCAGCCGTTGCTCGACCGTATGGAGCTGATAGAGGTGAGCGGGTATATTCAGGAAGAGAAGGTTGAGATTGCTGCCCGCCATCTTATCCCCAAGCAGCTGGAGGCACACGGCTTATCCAAAGGTATGGTGAAGTTCCCCAAGAAGACTCTTCAGGCCATTATCGAGCAGTATACCCGTGAGAGCGGTGTCCGCGAACTGGACAAGAAGATAGCCAAGATTATGCGTAAGTTGGCGCGTAGGGTGGCATCCGACGAATCTATCCCGTCGCAAATCAAGCCCGAGGACTTGTATGACTACCTTGGACCGGTGGAGTATACTCGCGACAAATATCAAGGCAACGACTATGCCGGCGTGGTGGTTGGATTGGCATGGACAGCCGTGGGAGGGGAGATTCTCTTTGTGGAGTCGAGTCTCAGCAAGGGTAAAGGCTCAAAGCTGACGCTGACGGGTAACCTTGGTGATGTGATGAAGGAGTCGGCCATGTTGGCGTTAGAGTATATCCATGCCCATGCCTCTCTCTTTGGCATCAGCGAAGATATGTTTGAGAACTGGAACGTACATATCCATGTACCCGAGGGAGCCATACCCAAGGACGGACCAAGTGCCGGAGTAACGATGGTTACCTCACTTGTCTCGGCTTTCACCCAGCGTAAGGTACGCAAGAACTTGGCTATGACGGGAGAGATAACTCTGAGGGGGAAGGTGCTCCCCGTGGGCGGCATAAAGGAAAAGATTCTGGCTGCCAAGAGAGCCGGCATAAAGGATTTGATATTGTGCGAAGAAAACCGCAAGGATATCGAAGAGATTAAGGCCGACTATCTGAAGGGCTTGACCTTCCATTACGTGGAAGACATACGTCAGGTCATAGCTATTGCCTTGACAGACGAGAAGGTGAGCAACCCCTTGTTCTAACCCCGCAGGGTGTATCCGCAATCATGGTAACAATATCGGCGATTTATGTCATGGCGCGTCTTCGTGGGTAAGGTACTTTTGCCGCCAAGAAAGTATCACATATTATTAATGGAAAGAAAAATGAATATTGCGGGGAAAGAGATATTGATGATTTTGGGGCTTATGGCATGGTTGTCGGCAGGCGCTGCCGAGCCGGTTGAGCCAACAGAGGTGGATAGCATGATATACCTCCAAGGGGTGGTGGTGTCTGCCAATAAGGTGCAGGTGAACCGCAGTAGTGTGCCTCTAACCATATCCACAATAGGAAGGGAGCAGATAGAGGCAAGTAGCGAGTCGGCATTGCTTCCGGTGCTTTCGGAACGCGTGCCGGGATTGTTTGTGACGGAGAAAGGAGTGACGGGCTTTGGCGTCTCCACCGGCTCGGCAGGGACGGTAAACATACGTGGAGTGGGGCAGGGCAATAAGGTGCTCATGCTTTTCGACGGGCAGCCTCAGTGGGCGGGTGTGTTCGGGCATTCCTTGCCTGACACATATGTTGCTTCCGACATCGAGCGGGTGGAGGTGATACGTGGACCGGGCTCATTGATGTATGGCTCAAATGCTATGGGTGGAGTGGTGAATATGATTACCCGTAGGCATAACCGTGAGGGCCGCCGCACTCAAGCCCGAGTGATGTTTGGCTCCTACAATACGCAGAAGTATATGGTCAACAATGGCTACAACAAGGGGGCATTCAGCAGTTTCCTCTCGGTGAACCACGACCGTTCGGATGGTCACAGGGCAAACTCCAAGTTCAATATCACCAACGGCTTTGCCAACCTTGGCTACAAGATAAGCGAGCATTATATGGCAACGGGCAATCTCAGCCTTGCCAAGTATAATACCGAAGACCCGGGTACCATCTCCTCGCCATTGCTTGAGCATGACATGCATATCCTTCGTGGCACAACCTCGCTTGCCGTGGAGAACAACTACGGGAAACATAGCGGTGCCTTGCGTCTCTTCTATAACTGGGGTCATCATAAGATTAACGACGGACATGCCTCGGGGGCTGCCCCTCGCTCGTATATCTTCCTCTCCGACGACCATAACACGGGAGTGCAGTTCTACCAATCCTTCCGCCTTGTGGAGGGGAACACCTTCACTGCCGGCGTGGACTATAAGAACTGGGGAGGTCATGCCCGCAACGACTCTGTCAGTGGGGCAACGGGCGAGATTGTACGTAAGTCGGTGGATGAGGTGGCAGGCTATGCCATCATGCAGCAAGAGCTCTTCAATATCCTAAGTCTTAATGCCGGGGTGCGCTACGAGCATAGCAGTGCGTATGGCGGCGAGTGGGTGCCGCAGGCAGGGTTTGCCCTGCGTCCCTTCGAGGGGAACACCTTCAAGGGCTCTTTCTCGAAAGGATATCGCAGCCCTACGCTGAGGGAACTCTATATCTCTTACCTCCCATACTCTCAGGCGAACCCCGATTTGAAGCCGGAGAGCATGCTCAACTACGAGCTATCCTTTGGGCAGCGCCTAATGGAGGACCACCTCTTCTTTGAACTTACATTCTTCTACATCGAAGGCAAGGATATGATATCGGTGGTGAACCGAAAGATGTCGAACATCGGGAGGTTCTATAATAAAGGTATAGAGGTGGAAGCCGGCTATCAGCTGATGAAGGACCTGAGGCTGGATATGAACTATAGCTACCTGTATACCAATAAGGCTACCATCGCTGCCCCCGGGCATAAGTTCTATATGGGTGCCACCTATCAACCCGGGCGATTGGCCTTCAACCTCAGCGTGCAGTCGATATTCGACCTCTACACCAACGTGGGCAGTACTCCCGAAGACAATCGCAAGGAAGACTACACCGTGCTGAATGCCCGCGCTTCCTACCGCTTCGGCTCGGAGGACAAGGGTTTGAAGCTATTCGTGAAGGGCGAGAACCTGACGGCCACACGCTACTCCATCAACGACGGCTACCCGATGCCCAAAGCAGTCTTCATGGGCGGCATCGACGTGATGTTCTAATTGGCGGTATTTTTAGAGACATATATATGTTTTCATCAAAAGATATATATGTTTTGCCCGAAACATATATAT
>CAVGKO010000174.1:0-3581 GCA_963629885.1 Anaerobutyricum sp. | reverse complement strand
CGGTACGGGTAAGTCCACCTTCATCAAGATGCTGATGGGCGAGGTAAAGCCCGATAGCGGAAGATTCGACGTGGGCGAGACCGTTCGTTTCGGCTATTACAGTCAAGACGGCCTTAGGTTCAACGAAGAGATGAAGGTGATAGATGTTGTGCGTGATATTGCCGAGTATGTGGACCTGGGTGACGGGAGAAAGATGGGTGTCGCCCAGTTTCTCAACTATTTCCTTTTCACCCCCGACAAGCAGCACAGCTACGTCTACAAGCTTAGTGGCGGAGAAAAACGCCGGCTGTATCTGTGCACCGTATTGATGCGCAGCCCCAACTTCCTCGTGCTCGACGAGCCGACAAACGATTTGGATATCGTGACGCTAAACGTCTTGGAGGAATATCTGAGAAACTTCAAGGGATGCGCCATTATTGTTTCTCACGACCGTTTCTTTATGGATAAGGTGGTGGACCATCTGTTGGTGTTCCGCGGTAATGCCGTCTTGAAGGATTTCCCCGGCAACTACACCCAATACCGCGAATGGAAAGAGGCGCAAGACAAGATGGAGAAAGCCTCCGAATCTGCCACGGAGGTCAAGAAAGTTCCCGTAACAGAGAAGAACAGCGAGGAGACGAAAAAGAAGAAACTTAGCTTCAAGGAAAGGAAAGAGTTTGAGGCGTTGGATGAGGAGATACCGCAGCTCGAGGCAGAGAAAGCCGAGTTGGAAAGGGCGATGAGCAGCGGCACGCTGAGCAACGAGGAGCTGATGGCCAAGTCGAGCCGCATTGCCAAGGTGATGGAGGAAATAGACGAAAAGACCATGCGCTGGCTGGAACTTAGCGAATGGGCCTGATGATTTGTAACACATGATGCTTATGAGCGAAGCAAAACACGAGCTTTGGAACTGGAACTTCATTCAGTGTTGTATCTCTTACTTCCTGATGAATTTCTCCTTCTATATGTTGATGCCCACCATGCCTGTCTACTTGGTGGAGGAGTTGAAGATTAGCCCCTCGGAGGTTGGCGTGGCGCTGTCGAGCTATTCCATCGGGTTGTTGTGCGTGCGTCCTTTCTCGGGATACTTGGTGGACTGTTTCTCGCGCAAGCCGTTGTATCTTTTTGCCTTTTCGGTCTTCACCGTCATGTTTGCCGGCTATCTGTTTGCTGCCACCGTGCTTACCATCATAGCTGTAAGATTCATCCAAGGCGGGTTCATGGGTATGACCTCCGTTGCCGGAAATACCATAGCCATTGATGTTATCCCCTCGCGGCGCCGGGGCGAAGGTATGGGGTTCTTCGGACTGACAATCAACCTTGCCATGTCGCTTGCGCCGCTGTTGGCTGTTGCCCTCTATGGCAGGTATGGCTTCCACCCCTTGGTATTGGCGGGGATGACAATAGCGTTTTTGGGAGCCGCGACGGTGTGCTTGATACGTTACCCCAAACGCGCAAAGGTGGCAAGGCCGCCCTTCTCGTTAGACCGTTTCATCCTTGTAAAGGCATTGCCGACGGCGTTGGCATATCTCTTGAGCGCCATCCCCTACGGCATGGTTGTGTCTTTCGTTGTACTCTACGGTAAAGAGACGGGCATTGCCAACCCCGGATACTTCTTTATCTTCATGGCAATCGGGGTTGGAGCCTCGAGACTCATCTCCGGGCGGTTGGTAGACCGCGGGAAAATCCATTCGGTGTCAATCAGCGCACTCGTGTTTCTCACGCTTTCGTTTGCCGCCTTCGGGCTGTTCCACACCGAGGCTGTTTTCTTTGCCTCGGCGCTTGCCATCGGCATTGGCTTCGGGGTATGTGTGCCTGCCGTACAATGTCTGTTCGTGAATGTTGCCCCGCACAATATGCGAGGCACAGCCACCTCCACCTACCTTACGTCGTTCGACTTCGGGGTGGGCATCGGCACATTGGCTGCCGGCTTCATTGCCTCGCTAAGCAGCCTTGCAACGGCTTACCTGGTAGGTTCCGCCTGCTGCCTCGTGTCGCTCGTGGTCTATCTCAGATGGACACGCCCGATGTATGAGAAAAACAAGTTGGTGGATTAAGCCCATCCCCCCCCTATCGGCTGGTAAGCTCAATCACTGCGCTCTTCACTCCCGGCGAAGAGGCCTCGAAGGTGATTACTCCCGGAGTCTCCGCTGTCTGCACGATGGCAGTAAGCTGTCCGCTGAAGAGTTTCATCTGTGGGGCTTGAAACGACTCGAGGCTTGCCGCATCACCGTTGGCTGCCGCCTTGTAGATACCTGCACCACGCACCTTGAAGGATATCTGATTGGTGGCATCGGGACAAAGGTTGCCGTTCTTGTCCACCACCCTCACGTTGATAAACGAGAGGTCTTTGCCATCGGCAGTAAGGTTGGTGCGGTCGGCAGAGAGCACAATATGGTGGGGTTTGCCGGCGGTGTGCACTTCCTCTTCAGCCACAGCCTTGCCATTGGCATCGTAGGCAACCACCTTCAGCGTTCCCGGCTCATAGCGGGTGTCCATCCACATCAGGCGATAGCGTTTCTGACGCTCGAAGCTCTTCTGCGCTGCTTCGGTATAGCTGCTGTCGATTGTGACGCTCATATCTTTTGTACGCTTGCCTTGGCTCTTCCCGTTGATGAACAACTCGGCAGAAGGATAGTTGGTGTAGACAAACACCGGTGTTACTTCGCCCTTGCGCCCCGGCCAAGTCCAGTGTGGCAGGATGTGGAGGGTGTTCTCCGTCTTGTTCCAATGACTGCGATAGAGATAGTAGCGGTCTTTGGGGATACCTGCCAGGTCGATGATGCCAAAGAGGGAACTATGGCTCGGCCAGTTGGTGTAATAAGGAGTAGGCTCGCCAAGATAGTCGAAACCGGTCCACACAAACTCACCGATGCAATAAGGAAGGTCGTCGTGCTGGATGAAATCGTCTTCCGGGAGGTTCGACCAGTTGCAATGCTCCACGTCGTAGGACGAGCTCTGATGGTCGTCGTATACAGCCATCGCCTTACGCTCAACGGGGAACTTATACACGCCACGCGAGCTTACCGTAGAGGCTGTTTCGCTTCCAAGGATTATCTCCTGCGGCAGTTTACTGTAGTTGGTTTGATATTTGAAGGGACGATAGTTGAATCCCGCAATGTCCATCACGGCAGCAAAGTTGTTGTTCACCACATCGTCGGGCGAATCCATGCCCTGTGTCACCGGGCGCGTCGGGTCTTCGCGATGGCATATATCTTGAAGGAAACGGGCAATCTTGGCATCTCCCTTAACCCATTGGTTGGGCACCTCGTTGCCTACGCTCCACATCACCACGCTCGGGTTGTTGCGGTAGTGGTGCACAAGGTTCACCAAATCTTTCTCTGCCCATTCGCCAAAGAGGAGGTTATAGCCGTTCTTGCATTTCGCAAGGTTCCACTCGTCGAAACTTTCAGCCATCAGCATCATGCCCATCTCGTCGCAAGCTTTCACCAGCTCGGGGGCAGGTATATTGTGGGAGGTACGGATTGCGTTACACCCCATGTCTTTGAGGATACGAATCTGGCGGCGTATGGCGGCATCGTTCACTGCAGCCCCAAGCGGACCAAGGTCATGATGGTTGCACACACCTCTGAACATTATCT
>CAVGKO010000173.1:0-3601 GCA_963629885.1 Anaerobutyricum sp. | reverse complement strand
ATGTACATCTTCCGGTTCACTATGTCCTGCCAGATGCTGGTGAGGTTCTTCATCAGCTGTTCCTCACCGGTCTCGGCATACACGTCGGCCACTCCGGCATAGAGGTAATTGGCGCGCACGGCATGTCCCATGGCATTGTATTGGTCGCGGAAGGGGATGCGGTCCTGGTTGTCGTCTGTACCATTCTCCACCATGCCGCGGATGTCTATCAAGTTCTTCGAGAGTTCCAGGTAACGGGGATTGCCGGTGGCACGATACATCTCCACCACGCCCATGTAGTGCGACGGACAGATGGCATTGCGGGCCAACTCGGCCGATGCCGTCTCATAGAAGTGACAAAGGAAGTCGGCGGCCTTGATGGCTACATCCAGCAGCGTGCGTTTTCCCGTAGCCCGGTAATGGGTGATACCGGCCATCATCAGGTGCCCGAGGTTATAGGTCTCGAAGTTGAGTCGGTTGGCGAAAGCCCCCTTCTCGTCCTCGGCCCCCACCTTTGTTCCGATGACGGTCTGCTTCTTGGCATGGGTGTCTATACCCTTGTTCCGTTCATCGATGATGACAGGCGTATGGATGTAGCCATCCTCGCGTTGCGACTTCACCACCATCTCGATGAACTTGTCCATCAAAGCGTCTAACTCGGGATTCTTATTAACAGCATAGACAGCGGCCACAGCCTCGAGCCACTTGTACATGTCCCCGTCGTGGAACGGAGGCCCCCAATGCTCGCCCGGGCATACGCCGGCGGCTATCTCGAAGTTGCGGAAGCCATGCGACACGTCGGGATTGTTCCAGGTGTTCCACATGCTCTGCAACGACACGTTACTATATACATTAAAACGTTCGCCCCAGAAACCGTCGGTCCAGCGGACAGCTCCCAAGGGAACATTCGACATCTTTGCGTAATGGCTTTTACTCATGTCCGTCAATCCGTCGGACTGCGCGTACACTGGCATTCCGGCCATCGCGGCAGCCAGCAGTGAGAATACGATGTGTCTCTTTTTCATTGGTATTAGTTTATATTTGGTTCTAATAATAAGTGTACAAACATACATTTATTCTTTGACTCCACCAAATATATCACCAATCTATAGAAAATATTAGCAGTTTTAACGTGAAAAGGCCCATACTGAATGTCTATTTATCGTCATAATGTCCTTCGGCATTCACGATAAGCACGACAACTTCTCCCTTATAAATATCGTAGATTTTTGCATTTTATGTACCCCTCTTTAGCTATCTTTTCGTTATTTAAGCAAAGGGGTGACTATACACAGTCCCTTTTACATTACATATTAAGAAAGAACAGATATGGACATAGAAGCATTATTGGCCAAGTACGTTGCGGGAATCCTCACTGAAGAGGAGTCCGCACAGTTGCGTCAATGGCGCAACGAAGACCCTTCGCACGAGGCTTTTATGACGAAACTCAACAAACGGAAAAACTACCGTAAGCTCTACGAGCAATACCGCACGCGCCGCATACAATCCATCAAATCAGTAAAGCAAATGCATTTCCGACGCCGCCTCCTCTGGGCTGCCGCGTGGGCATTGCCCATCGTACTGGCTACCACGCTGTGGCTCACACTGGGCAGCAGCGAGTCGGCAACGGAAGAGATTGTCCCCGGTAGCGCACGCGCCACTCTCATTCTGGAGAACGGGGCCCGCGTGGAACTGGGCGACTCCAAAGAGTTCGGGTGGATACGCATCAACGATGCCTCCATGGCTTCGGAGGACAATGGATGCCTCTCCTACAAACCTTCCAAGAAGGCACAGACCAATCTGAAGAATACACTGGTGACCCCACGCGGTGGTGAATACCACGTTACACTGCCAGACGGCACCAACATTCACCTGAATTCCCTCTCTACACTCGAATACCCAGTTAACTTCTCTGCCAACAAGCGCGAGGTGACCCTCACGGGCGAGGCTTACTTCGAGATAGCGAAGGACAGCCAGCGGCCGTTCTACGTAAAAGCTAACGGAGTCTCCATCAAACAGTACGGTACCAAGTTCTGCGTGAACGCACGCTCGCCCCAGACCACCATCGTGGCACTGGACGAAGGCAGCGTGGGCATGACTATTCCCGGTCAGACCGAGGTGATGGTGGCACCGGGGGAGGTGGCCCGCTGGGATGCCAACGAGCCGCACGTGAATAAAGAGGTGAAGAACCTCGAACCCTACACGGCATGGCACCACAGCCGCTTCGTGTTCGACGACGAGTCGCTGGGCAACATCATGGAGACGCTCTCGATGTGGTACAACATGGACGTGCGGTTCCAGAACGAGCAGTTGGCGCATCTCCACTTCACGGGCAACGTGAGCCGCTACGAGAACATCCAAGTGATACTGGACGCTATGAGGTCGACCGTCGACATTGACTATGAGATTGTTGAGCGGCAAATCAGAATAATGAGATAATAGATAATACTTTAACTTTAAATATTAATTATGTAAGTATGAAGAGAGAACTAAAAAGAGTTTCGTACCTGATTGCTATATCGGGTATGCTTTTAGGACAACCTCTGTCGGCCAGAGCCGTCAACCGGCTTCCCGAGCAACCGACACAGGTAAACGCCAATGCGGAGACTCCCGTCGTCACACTGGATTTGAAGAATGCAACCATCAAACAGTTGTTCGATGCCATCCACAAACAGACGGGAATGGACTTCCTCTACAACAATGAACAGTTGGCTTCGTTTCCTCGCGTGAGCGTAAGGGCGAACCAAGAGTCCGTTGAGAGTGTGCTTCGGAAGGCTTTCGCCAATTCGGACTTCACCTTCAAGGTAGAGGGCAAGATGGTGACCATCACCAAGAAGAGCGCGAGTAACAACCAGAAGCTACAGAAACTGGTGGGTACGGTCACGGACAAAGACAATTACCCGGTAATCGGTGCAGCAGTCGTGGTGAAAGGTACACACCGCGGTGTAGCTACCGACATGAACGGTAAATACGAGATTGAGGTTCGCCCAGGTGAGACGCTGACGTTCAGTTTCATCGGCATGGAACCAGTGGACATCCAGTATAACGGCGCACGCCAAATGGACCTCGTGCTGCAGGAGAGCTCGAAGCTGAAACTGGACGAGGTAGTCGTAACCGGTATCTTCAAGAAAGCGAAAGAGAGCTACACGGGTTCTGTGGCCACCGTTACGGAGGAGCAACTCGATATGTACCGTGGTCAGAACTTGCTGCAGACCCTGAAGAATATCGACGCTTCCATCAACTTCCAGATAGATAACCTCAACGGTAGTAACCCTAACAACCTGCCGTCAATCAACATCCGTGGTAACGCATCCATTCCTACCGACCTGCAGGAGTTCAACGAGTCACAGAAGAACACGGTGAACACCCCGCTCATCATCATGGATGGTTTCGAGATTACGCTGGAGAAGTTGATGGACTACAACGACGATGAGATTGAGTCAATCAACATTCTGAAGGATGCCGCAGCCACCGCCATCTACGGTTCGCGTGGTGCCAATGGCGTCATCGTGGTCATCACCAAAGAGCCGGAAGCCGGCAAGCTGAGAGTGAACGCCGAGGTAGGCCTCACCTTCGAGGTACCCGACATCTCGTCTTACCACCTGCTGAACGCATCCGACAA